>CALFBW010000251.1 GCA_937951415.1 uncultured Chitinophagales bacterium
TTTAGTGGAGCCAAGTAAGACACTTCACTTTCTTTGTCAGCATAGTAATACCAATAATGGCATTTATTATCTGCCAAATACTTCTCAACTGCTGTTACAAATTCTAGCTCTTCAGGATCGTCTCCTAAATCTTCGATACCATTTCTCAAATAGGCTTTCCCATTAAGACAGAATCTGCCAATTTTTGTTCCGTCTTCATGGAATAGATTTAAATCTTCCCATCCAATCTTTTCACAGAATCCATAAATGCCCCACCAAAAATTGGCAGATTCAGACTTTACTATGATCTTTATTTTTCTCATTTCAAATTATTAAGCGAAGAACAGAATCTCCTGGGGTAATTCTTAAACTGCCATTACTTCCATTGATTTGCACTTTCGGATGTGCAAAGAACGTTCCCTCTGCTTTTTCCCGAAAACACCTCTCAATGATATTTATTGCCAATGGAATACTCAACAATTCTAAAGCCTCCTCCTCTTCAATAATCACATACTCTTTCATCGTCCTCTTTTATTTATTAAAAACAAGATCGGAAAAATGGAGGAGGGGAAGTAATGAGGGAGAATAAATTCCGAATGCAAATCATCATCAACAAACGGAATTCGATATTGAAACCGACTAATGAGTAATAACATCAGTCCCTCGCAGTTTCAATACACTCTCCATTTTCCTATCCTCACTTCCGCTCATCATGACTATTGAGCGGCTCCTTTTGTGCAACTTTTGTTCCTATTGTGGTTCAAAAACGACCTAGATTAAACGGTCAGTTTAAAAACTAATTCGAAGCACCAAACCCAAAGAGTTATCCATGAATATCCTACTAGCAGAAATTCTATTGCACCTTTTTCTTAACATCTCGATACGGAAGAATGGTAACTTGAAAATCGTCTTCGTAAATCAATTTCCCCAAGGGGCGTTTCGAATGAATGCGTTCCACCTCCACTTGATAGCTTTGTAAAATAAGCGCCATTTTATTCATTGCACCAATAAAATCTTCTGCGCTGTTCTTAAACCAAGAGGTAGCCGATTTAGCTGCTTGGCGATTCTTCTCGTCTTGGTAATAGTCGGGAATAGGGAGTTCGTGATCGAAGTAATGAATAAATGCTTCCAGTGCATTCCGATCTTCTTTTTCTAGCGTTCCGTGTTTCTTCAAATATTCGGCGGCGCTAAAAACACCGAATTCGATTCGATCCTTTTTTTCGTTGTAATATTTGGCGCGAAATCGGAGATACATCGTAAGAACGATAAAGCATTTATTGGCTAAAAGAGCCCTTACTTTTTATTCAGTAAATCTTTGGTAAAAGCGAAAGGCAATAATTGCTTGATGCTGTCCAATACCAAGACTTTGTCATCCTTCGCTAGAATGTAAATCTTGATGTCTCGATCAAATATGTTCTCAAATTCAGAAATAGACTGCCGGCAAGAACCACAAGGGAAAGCAGCTTGATCGGTGTCAATTCGATCGTAATCAATGGTAACCGCGATCTCTAGCACGCTGGTATCGGGATTAATGGAATGCGCTGCAAATAAGGCTACTCGCTCGGCACACAAACCCAAAGGATAGACTGCATTTTCCTGATTGTTCCCTGGAATAATTTGTCCGTCTTCCAATAGAACAGCTGCACCCACATAAAATTGGGAGTAAGGAGCATAAGCCGACTTGGCAGCTTTTCGAGAAGCCAACAAGAGCTCCTTCGTTTTCTCATCAAAGGCGAGCAAGTTATCGTGAACGATAAGGCTACTTTCCAATTTGATTTCCTTCATGTGCATTCATTCTGTCGCATTCCTTCTTCAAAGGGTTGCGTTTTTACCATTAGCGCCTAGCGGAATAGACTTCGTTGTTAAACGGGTCTATTCATGGGCGGAAGACAAAGATCGCCCCTTTTCACTATTCCCTGCAAATCCTTGCTAAAAGATCACTAATTGCCAAGTAAGCGACGAAAACAAGAGCATCTGATTTATGAAAAAGCACAAAAAGCCCGATACCTAAGCATCGGGCTTTCCAATTTGATGTATTGAATGGACTAACAAGTCCTTCATTTCAAGCTTTTCACTTCAATTGCAACTCAAAAGGCATCCGCATTTGATAAGTATCCATTTCAATGAGGTCGTGCAATTGCTTCACGTGACGGTATTGATCTCCCAACTCCGATTGCAACAAAGCACGGATGTACTCTTCGTCATCACCACCCAATTTGCGCATGATTCGCTCCACCGGATCTTCAGCTCGAGGATAAGCTGTAATGCGGTATTCATCTCCTAGCTCCGCTAGGGAAGCCGCATGATTGATCGCGTCATCAATACCCCCTAATTCATCTACTAAGCCAATTTCCAGGGCTGCTTTACCGGACCAAACTCTTCCCTCTGCAATTACTCTTACAGAATCTTCTGGCAAGTTTCTTCCTTCGGCTACTCTTCCAATGAATTGATCGTAGATTTTGTCTACTGCATTTTGAATGACCTGCTCTTCGTGCGGCTCCAAATCATCGTTGAGCAAGACCGAAGAAGGGAAATCAGAATACTGCGCAGTCTTCACTTCGTCGTAGGTAATGCCTATTTTTTCATTGTAGAAGCGCTCCATGTTTGCCAATACACCAAAAACGCCAATAGATCCTGTAATGGTGTACGGGTCGGCATAGATCTTATCTGAGTTACAGGAAATGAAATAACCACCAGATGCAGCCAAGTCTCCCATAGAAGTAACAACTGGTATGTTTTTTTCCTTCAGCAATTCTATCTCTCTCCAAATCACATCAGAAGCCAAAGCAGATCCTCCGGGAGAGTTCACGCGCATCACCACTGCCTTTACTTTATCGTCTTCCCGAATCTTACGCAAAATGGCAGCAAATTTATCGGACCCAATACTTTGTTCGTTTCCTTTTCCGCCTTCGATTCCTCCTTCGGCATAAACAACCGCAATTTTATTCTTCTTAAAGACTTCAAAGTCGCTGTCGATTGTGCTAATGTATTTAGACAATTTCATGAACGGAATTTTGTCGTTCTCATCCTTGCCCAAGTTGGTACGAATTTCTGCTAGTACTTCATCGTAGTACTTCGCGCCGTCCACTATCTTGTGTTCTACGGCATCTTGTGCATCTTGAATTTTCAATTCATTGATAATGGTTTGCACTTCCGCTACAGGAATGCCACGACGTTCTGAAATTTCAGCCACCATTTCCTCATAAAAGTCATCGATCAAGGCTTGTAATTGGGTACGATTGGCATCACTCATCTTATCTAAAAAGAAAGGCTCCACAGCACTTTTGAAGGTACCTGCTTTGAATATCTCTACTTCTACATCTAGCTTCTCTAGCATATTTTTGTAGAAAGCCAATTCAATGGCAAATCCTTTCAGTTCCATAGCACCCGACGGATTCAAGTAAATCTTGTCGGCAACCGTTGCTAAGTAATAAGCCTTTTGCGAAAGCCCTTCTCCGTAAGCGATGATAAACTTATCTGTTTCTTCCCCAAACTCTTTGAGCGCGTTGCGAATTTCTTCCATCTTCACCATTCCAGCTGAGATGCCGCTGAGATCCAAAAAGATTCCTTCTACATCACCGTCTGTTTTTGCATAATCGATGGCAGATAAAATCTTGTCTAAACCCATTTGAGATTCTGGGCCGACTGGTAAGTCGAGGCCTTCCAAAGGGCTTTCGATTGCCCGCTCTCCAATGGGAGTATCCAAGCGCATGTGCAAGACCGTATTAGACGGCACTGAAATCTCAGAGCTTCCCTTCAAAAAAGCCAAGCTGAGCGCACCAAAAGCGATGAGTAATCCAAAGAAAACGAAAATGGCGACCACACAAGCCAACACATATTTAATAAATTGCCACATTAAAGTTCATTTTTTAATTTTCAGCCTATTCGCTGCATTTCAAACGGATAACCCACAAAAATAGGAATAAGTTTGTATAGACTTTTCCGACAAAGTGAAAATTTAGTTAAATGGAACAAGTGTTTCTTTCTACGGGCAGTAATATGGGTGATCGACTGCGATTCTTGAAAAAGGCGGTGCGTTTGGTACGAGCACGCTTTGACTTAGAAGTACTGCAAATTTCGAGCGTTTACGAAACGGCAGCTTGGGGAAAAGAAGATCAAGCTGCCTTCTACAATCAGGTCATTGGCTTTCAAACGAGCAGCAGTGCAAAAGAGATTTTGAGAACGATCTTGTCTATTGAAGAAGAAATAGGCAGGGAACGGAAAGAACACTGGGGACCGCGCACCATTGACATCGACCTCTTGTTTTGTGGTCAAGAAATAAAAGATACACGCGATTTAAGCATTCCGCATCCAAGACTCCATGAACGTAGATTTGTTCTGGAACCTTTGTGCGAACTTGCTCCAGAATTTATTCATCCTGTTCTTGGTAAAACCATCGCAACTTTACGAGAGGAATGCCCTGATGATTTGAAGGTCCTTGTCCTAGATAGATAGTCGAATAACACCAATTTACCATAGCCCTACTTTCGCCTTTATACAAAGCAATAAAAAATTCATGGACAGAAATACGGCAGAAGAAAGACTCATAAAAATTCCAAATTTGGCTTATTTTTCTTAAGACTCCAGTGCTTTCGATATTTTGTAATGCATTCTTAATCAAATCATTGAAAACAGTCTTTTCCTAAAAGACGACATTAAAAAAACATTTCTCTAGCCAAACGCAACTACTCTAAAACATTTAGCGTCTAACAGCAACTATTATAGCATTCAGGAATGAAAAAGAAAAACCTCATACTTCCGAACCAGTTCGACCCCAATAAGCATTGGTACCCTAAGGCGCTAAATGCTACGATTCATCCTATGATCAATTTCTTCTTGAACCTTAGTCAAGAACGGATTGTCAGCAGGTATTGTCATATGCATCCT
>CALFBW010000252.1 GCA_937951415.1 uncultured Chitinophagales bacterium
CTAGTATTCAAAATGCGCAAAGAACTATTAACTGGTCAGCACACACGCACAAAAACACCGATAGACCTCTAACGTCTTCGGTTGTTTCCATAATGGTTAATACCGCCGATGTTCCGAAGCCTACTCCCGAAGTAAAGGCGAATGGCTATCAGGATTTCTCCAAAGTGCCATACGAACACCTCAAAAGATCTTTTAAGCTGCTAGAGGATTATGCCTACGAGTATCAGCCTATAAATCCCGCACGAGATTACGATGGTCAGAAATACAAAATCAATAAACTCATCAATACTAGAGATATTGATCAATGGCGCGGGCACATAGCTACATCCTATATCACCGAATTATTGCCAGATGGTAGGGCATCAAAATATACTTTCCACAGAAGTGAAGCAGTGAATTTTTACGTAAAGCAACTAGATAGTAATGGCAAACCATCGCATTATACGGCTGATTTAGGAGAAGCAATTGATTATCAGTCGGAGGGCAAGGAATTAAAGCCAAGAATCTTGAGGAATGAAACATACTATATTATGTTTCATTTTAAAGGATACCAAGGAGTCGATTTATTTACAGGAAATTCTCAAGTCGGCCCAATTAGATACACAAACATGAGATGTCACTCTCATGGTAAAACTGAATTTCTCTCAGACAATGCTGGTAATGAAATAATGCTTCAAATCAATAAGGAGTACCTGTTTTTTTCAGAAGATATGGTAAGGGAAAATAGCGGAGGAGAGAAGTTTGTTAAAGTAAAACTCGGCTATGGGCATGCGGAAGAAAGATATCTACCCTTACTTACTGCAGCTGAAGCAGGCTTTTAATTTTGACAAGATATTGAATAGGAATCTCGTTTCTACGTAGTATTCTATTTAGTAATTGTGCCAAGTTGTATTTGAAAAGTAACCCTATCATTTTTTAACAAGTGATAGGGTTTTTAATAAATGAGTGATCCGCTTGTTCGTTCACTGATTCAACATTCCGAAGAGATAGATATTTAGAGATAGTTTGAGCATTTCTTGCTTCAAGAAAATCAGTAGAACGCCTTAGAATTAACACCTGTTTATACAGTAAATAAATACGGATTAAGTATTATATTTAAGGTATGAATGCATGGAGAGAAACTAGTAGCTTCTCCCTCATTCGAATAGTAATACTTACAATTGCTATATCAACCACACAACTATTAAGCGGTCAGTCCCTAGATAGTTTGAAGAATGCTCTTTCGACTTCACCAGATTCGGTGAAAATGAAATTGTATTCCGATCTATGCTGGGGCTACAGAAGAGCTGATCCAGATTTAGCTATCGAATATGGGAAATCGTCCCTTGACTTAGCAAGGGAACTAGGTAATTTGACTGTGGAAGCACAAGCCTTAAATGATTTGGGCATAATAAAGTTCGATCAAGGAAGCTATGATGCTGCACTTTCCTTTTACAATAAATCCCTGTCAATACGTACGAGTTTAAAAGATGTAAAGGGGCTTGCAGGTCTTCATAATAAGAAGGGCATCGTATTCCAATCAAAAGGCGATTATGAAAAAGCTTTAACCGAACAAATGACTGCACTGAGACTCTACGAAGAACTCGGCTGGAAGCATGGAATTTCTTACTCGCAAAACAATATTGCCATCATTCATGGCAACCAAAAAAATTTTGAGGAAGCACTGAAATATCATCAGCTTTCTTTGGCCTTGAAAAAGGAAGCCAAAGATAATTATGGCACTGCGGGTTCATTGGTCAATATTGGAAACATTTATCACCAAAGAAAGCAGATCAGTGCAGCGATCGAAAATTATGAATCGGCTTTGGTTTTGTTGCGTTCAATCGAGGCGCCTTCCTATACAGCCGCTACCTTAAATAATTTGGGTTCAGCTTACATTGACAATCGAGACTATGAAAGGGGTTTGGTTTATTTGGAAGAGGCATTGGCAATTAGAGAAAAACTTCAAGAAAAAAAAGGAATTGCGTCGACGTTAAATAATTTGGGTTCTGCCTATCTAGGACTAAGTGAAATGCCGAAAGCAAATTCATACTTTCTTCGGGCAGTTTCATTAAGCAAAGAGCTCGATGTGAAACCAGAATTACAACAAGCCTATCTGAATATGGCGAATTGGAATGAAAGTGAAGGGGATTATAAGTTGGCCTTAGAATTTCAAAAGCTAGCAGAAGTAGTTAAGGACTCTCTTTTTAATTCTGAAAGAAGTGAGAAGATTGCTGAAATGGAAGTCCTATATCAAACGGAGAAAAAGGAACAGGAAATTGCTTTGAATCAACTTACTATTGAGAAACAGAAACAACGTAATTTTTTCCAATTAGTCGGATTTATTGTCGGCCTTTTAGCACTGGTTGTTTTTGCCAATTTGTGGTTTCGAAATCATCGACTGAGGAGCAAAGCTCGTGTGGAAATGCAACGAAAATTATGGCAAAAGGAAGAAACCAAATCAGTGATTTATGCGCGGGATATTGAGCGTAGAAGAATTGCGCGCGATTTGCACGATGGAATAGGTCAACTAGTTGCAAGCGCAAAAATGGGCTTTTCTGCTTTAGAGCCTGTGCTGGAAAATGCTTCAGAAGAAGATCAGAGCTTGTGGGGCGATAGCATTGGAGTGATCGATCAATTAGCACTTGAAGTTCGAGAAATTTCACACTCCATGATGCCGGGCGCATTGGCAAGAATGGGATTAAAGGCTGCGCTTCGAGACCTTTGCCGAAGTATGAATAAAGATCCAAATTGCCAGGTGATTTTAGAAGAGCAATGGTTGTCTGGTAAATTAAGTGATCAAATAGAGATAGCTGCATTTAGACTTTCCCAAGAGATGCTTTCGAATTCGTTGAAACATTCAGCAGCTAGCGAGATTGTTTTTAGTGTTCAAGAATCGACGGAAAATTTACTCCTGAAAGTTCAAGATAATGGACGTGGATTTGAATTGAATGAAATCGAAAATAGTTCGGGAATTGGATGGAAAAATATTAGACTTCGAACATCTATTTTAGATGGGAATTTGAAAATTGATTCTCACAAAGGAAGCGGAAGTGCTGTCACGATAACAATCCCAATTCAATAACAATAGGATATAAATGGAAATCTCAAATTATAAGAGTAGGGTATTGCTAGTGGATGATCATGCTATTTTTTTGGAGGGCGTTAAAAGTCTACTTCGAAGAAATGAAAAAATTGAAATTATCGGTACAGCAAGAGATGGCCAACAGGCAAAGGAGATGCTAGAGCAAACAGCTGTAGATCTGCTAATTACCGATATCAATATGCCAAAACTTGATGGCATGGAATTAACGCGAATTGCTAAGGCTAGTTTCCCTTCAATAAAAGTCCTGGTATTAACGGTTTTTGGTGACGGGGAAGTCATTAGAGAAATCATGCGAACGGATGCTGAGGGTTATCTATTGAAAAGTGCCGGACGGAGAGAGTTTTTCGCAGCTATAGATCAAATTATTGATGGAGGAACGTACTACAGTAAAAAGGTGCTTTCAAGCCTAATGCAAGAACTTGAAAGTCTAAACAATACGGATAAGACCTTACTTACTCCTAGAGAACAAGAGATTCTGTCCTTGGTTTGTGAGGAACTGTCAAGTCATCAAATTGCAGATCGTCTATTCATTAGTCCACGAACTGTGGAAACACATCGTAAAAATATTATGGCAAAGACTGAATCAAAATCAATAGTGGGCTTGATTCGCTATGCATTTACCCATGGCTTTGTCAGTTTGTAAGTGTTAAATAAAACACGATCTAGTGCCATTGGCTATTTTAAATCTTGCTAGAATCTCCCCCAAGCCCCTTTGATAGTAGTCTCTCCGTATTTCTGGGTACTACGAATACCATGATCTAGGGATAGGACTGTTGATGGTATAACGTCAAATTAGAGTCGTATTAATTAAATTTTTCATTTAAAATTTTTACGATGAACTTTTCTAAAAACAAATCCTTTTTTGCAAGCCTCCTTTTGATGTTTGTGCTTTTCTTGACCCCTTCCTGCGGAGACGATGATGGTGGTGGATCAAGCGATCTTGGTGGATCGATGACTTGTAAAGTCGATGGTAGTGACTGGACTGCTCAATTGGGAGCGCAAGCCATTAGAAGTACCACTGTTAACGCTGATATTCTGACCATTTCAGGAAGTACAAATGATGGTAGTCAAATTACTTTGGTAATAAATGACTATTCAGGCCCAGGAACCTATCAGATTACATCTACCCTCACTGAATCCAGCTTTGCGCAATTAGTGGAAGATGTTACTTCCGTTTGTTCAACAACACTAGGACAGGGAACTGGAACCATTACCATTGATTCGGAAGGCGATACTTATGAAGGAACCTTCAGTTTTAACTGCGCAAATCTTGCTTCCTCAGGCAGTACCCAGATTACAGACGGAGAATTCGACGCAGAAGTCATGGAATAATAGGGCTTTTATTATCTCTCTTTAAATCAAAAAAAAATCCCAGCCATGAAAAATATTATTAATCTATTTTTATTATTTCTTAGTTTCTCTGTTTTTGCACAAATCGAGTGCAGCGATATCAATTGGCCAGTGGATGGTTCGACGAATATCGATCTTAATCCTACCATATTTTGGTCTTCAAACCCCGAGGCGGATGGCTATTTGCTATCCGTTGGCTCCAGTCCTGGTACATCAGATGTGCTTGATGATCTAGATGTAAGTAATCCGCATTTCAATCTAGCAAGCTTATCCCCAAATACGACCTACTACGCAAGTGTAATTCCTTACAACTCCAGTGGAGCAGCGGCTGATTGTTCCAGCATTTCTTTTATTACTGGTTCTTGCTGGAACAGTCAAAAGCTGGTAGCTCCAGAAGCTACCGAATTGGAGTATCTAGGAGAGTCGGTTGCTTTAGACGATGAATGGTTGGTGACAGGTGCGCCGCGAGCGATTAATGCTGACAACGATCAAAACGGAAATGGAGCTGCATACGTTTATAAAAAAATAAATGGCTCTTGGGTTTTTCATCAAAGATTGCTTTCGAACGATTGGGTGCCCTTTCAGTTAAGCCAGCGATTTGGACATTCCGTAGCCGTCGCAAATGATGTCATCTTGGTAGGTGCTGAATGGGCAGGAACGCTTGACTTCAATACTAAGGAAGGTGGCGTTTATGTCTTCGAACTCGGCAGCGACGGACAATGGGCATTCACAGAAAAGCTCTTACCTAGTGATTTGTATTTTTCGGCCAACTTTGGGCAGTCAATCGCCTACAGTAATGGTTTGGCTGTCATCGGAGCTCCTGGTGATGATGACTTGGGGACCAATACAGGCGCTGCTTATGTGATGCGCAGAGCCATTGATGGGACTTGGTCAGTGGAAGGCAAAATTTATGCATCTGATCCAAATGATTTCGATCAATTTGGCAGAGCTGTAGATGTCGAAAACGAGACCGTAGTGGTGGGAGTTGGAGTAAATGAGGTTGCTGGTTTTGCTCAAGCAGGGAGCGCTTACATTTTTGAACAAGACAATGGTAGTTGGACTTTGACTCAAAGTTTATCAGCTGCAAACCTATCGGCTTACATGGGTTTTGGTCACAGCGTGAATTTGTCAGGAGATTTACTAGCAATTGGGGCACCGCAGGATTGGTCTTTTATGAATAATTCTGGAAGTGCTTTCGTATTCAAGAAACAAGTAACAGGAGAATGGATCCAATTAGACAATTTTATTTCTCCAAATATTGCCAGTGGAAGTGGTTTCGGTTGGTCGATAGCGATTGAGGGTAGCAATGTAATTGTTGGAGAATACAGCCAGGACGCTGTGGTATTCGATATGGGAGGTGCTTACCTTTTTACTTCAAGCGATGAGCAGACGTGGGAGTATGAAAAAACGTTTTTGCCAAGCGATCCAAACTACGCTGGTTTTGTCTGGTTTTCACAAGACATTGCTGTTCATGAAAATGAAGTTGCTTTCGGGGCTTCTGGCGATGCTGAGTTTGGTATTGTGAGTGGTGCCGTTTATCTTAATACTGTTGCTTGTGGTGTTGCAAGTTTAGGTTGTACCAATCCTTGTGCACCCAACTACGATGCAAGTGCCACCGAAGACGACGGTTCTTGCATGATGGAAGTTTTGGGCTGTACCGATCCAAGCGCAAGTAATTACGATGAAAATGCCCTTTGCGATGATGGCAATTGTGTTTTCGAGACGGTTTGTGAAGCAGTAGCTGGTCAGCAAGAAGCATTTATTGCGACACCCATTTGTGCAGCCGATCCCGCACTGGCATTTATTGATTTATCCAGCAGTGCGCCGGGAGGCTATGTGAAATATACCTTGGTAACGGACGAAAATTTATTGATTTCAGCTGCTGGATCGGGCTTCTTGGATTTGACTAATTTATCTGGAGGAACCTACACGATGCATTCGCTCGTTTACAATCCCGATGATCCGCTTACGCCTTCAGATCTTTCC
>CALFBW010000253.1 GCA_937951415.1 uncultured Chitinophagales bacterium
CCTTGCCTCAACCTGGTAACATATTCCTAGCAGCCGAGAAGTTACATTCGAAAAGCTCCCACGGAGAGATATTTATTGCACCAAACTCTCTGTAGAAATGTAGAAATAGTTTGCAACAAATTTGGGAGGAATCACGATGAACCCCTTTTGTGGATCTTTTGTGCCTATTGTGGTTCAAAACCGATCGCAAAAAAGGCAACTTAAGCAGCTAACGCTTCATTCTCCTAGCATAGCAATAAAAGGTATGACAAGAGATTTATTCCCCTGAAAATCTAGCCAGGAATCATTCCCTCAATCAAAGAAGGGAACAACGTAATAATAATCCCAATCATCGCAGCCGTCAAAAAACAAGCCACCGTTCCTCCAATTAAAGCCTTAATTCCAAAGGCCGCCAAATTTTGTCGTTGCCCTGGAGCCAGTGACCCAATTCCACCTAATTGAATACCAATCGAAGAGAAATTAGAGAAACCACACAAAGCATAAGTAGCAATGATGATCGACTTGGGATCGGTCAAAACAGCTCCCTCTTTCATAGCAGCTAAACTCAAATAAGCCACATACTCATTGATCACCGTCTTTTCCCCTAAGAGTCGGCCTACCGAGAAAAGATCTTCATAGCGAACACCCAACAACCAAGCAACAGGCGACATGATCACACCAAAAATATACCCCAAAGTCAGTCCTTGAAAAGCACCGTCTGTTTGAGCTGCGATCTTCGCATTCAATCCAGTGTAATGACCTAACAAATCAGACAAGCCATAATCGATCATGGCAATAAAAGCGATAAAAACGATCAACATAGCACCTACATTCACCGCCAGTTTCAATCCCTGACTCGTTCCGTTCGAAATAGCATCCAATATGTTCGATCCCACATTAACATCCGCCATTTACAGACTCTTGTTTATCTCTGTTCGCGTTTCTGGGTAAATCATCTTAGCCGCAACTATCGCTGCCGGCGCGCTCATGATGGAAGCAGTAATTAAGTGGGTAGCAAACTTTTGCTCCAAAACAGGATCGCCTTTTCCCAAAATTCCAACAGCGCCAGCTAATACACCTCCAGCAATGGTCGCCATTCCACCCGTCATCAAACAAAGTAATTCCGAGCGACTCATGTTTTCCAAATACGGTCGAACCACCAGCGGGGCTTCCGTTTGTCCAATAAAGACATTCGCAGCCGCAGCCAAACTCTCAGCACCACTCAACTTCATGGTCTTACTCATGATCCAAGCAAAGCCCTTCACCAACAATTGAATGAAACCAACGTAATACAAAGCCGAAGTCAAGGCAGAGAAAAACAAAACAGTAGGTAAAATCTTTAGCCAGAATTGATAACCCAAACTAGCGGGTTCTCCATCAGCTCCGAGGAAAACAGGGACAGCAGGCCAACTTCCAAAAACAAATCCTACGCCTTTTTCTGTGAAATTGAGAATCTCTACAAAGAACTTCCCAACTACATCGAGCACGGCACTTACGCCTGGAACCACCAATACCAAAATACCTAAAAACATTTGCATGCCTAAGCCAGTCAAAACCAAGCGCCAGTTAATTCCTTTTCTGTTCGAACTCACCGCATAGCAAATTCCAATCAAAAAGGCAATGCCCAGCAGTCCTCTCAGTACGTCGAATAAGGCTCCACCCATTTTATTAATTCCTTTTTACCTATTATTCTTAATTCTTTGCCCTCCAACGAGCTCTTTTTCTATACCCCTTTTCGCACTTTGATTTCTTCCACCAAACCCTTAGGAATAGCCGAAATCAATCGCTGCGTATAAGCAGTTTGCGGGTTCAAACAAATGTCATCCGCGGGGCCCATTTCTTCAATAACCCCTTGATTCATTACCACCATTCGGTCCGACATGAATTTCACGACCGATAAATCGTGAGAGATGAAAATGTAGGTCAAGTCCAGTTTATTCTGTAACTCATTTAACAAGTTCAATACCTGCGCTTGAACCGAAACATCCAAAGCTGAAACAGACTCATCACAAATGATGAATTTCGGATTCAAAGCCAAAGACCTCGCTACACAAATCCTTTGTCGTTGTCCTCCTGAGAACTCATGCGGATAGCGGTTAAAGTGGTGTGCTTTCAAACTCACTGTTTCCAGCAATTCTACCACACGATCTTTTCGCTGTGAATCCGTATCATAAACGCCGTGCACTTGCATAGGCTCCATGATCGCATTTCCGATCGTTAATCTAGGATTCAAAGAAGAATAAGGATCTTGGAAAATGATCTGCACTTCTCTTCGAAGCTCTTTCATTTCCGCTTTTGTCAATTTTAAGATGTCCTTGCCTCTGTAAATAACTTCTCCCTCTCGGGCAGGAGCCAAGCGCAACAAGGATCTACCTAAAGTGGTTTTTCCACAACCAGATTCTCCAACAAGTCCTAAAGTCTCTCCAGGATAAACGTCGAAAGAAACATCATCGACCGCCTTTACCCAGCTAGTCGTTTTTCCAAAGAAGTTTTTACCCGACGGGAACCACGTACGCAAGTTGCGCACCTCCAAGAGTGGTTCTTGCTTTTTTAGTTGGTTTAAATGTTCTCTGTGCTGTTCATGGGTAATTTCAAAACCAGACAACATTTCCTCGACCGAAGCCTTCACCTCAATCATTTGACCGTCTTCCTCACGCATGAAATCAGAAACGGTTGGCAACTGACTCAATCGACGATTCAAAGGAGGACGACAAGCCAACAAGCCTTTCGTATAGGGGTGCTGTGGATTCGAGAAAATGGAATACACATCTCCCTGCTCGACAATCTTTCCTTTATACATGACAATCACTCGATCAGCAATTTCTGCAATTACCCCCAAATCGTGTGTAATGAAAATGATCGACGAATCAATCTCGTTTTTCAAATTCGCCATCAATTCCAAAATGGTCTTTTGCACCGTTACATCTAATGCAGTGGTAGGCTCATCTGCAATCAGAATCTTTGGATTACAGCTCATCGCCATGGCAATCATTACCCGCTGCTTTTGACCACCTGATAATTGGTGTGGATACGCCTTCAAAATCCGCTCAGGAGTCGGGAGTTGTACTTTTTCGAAAAGTGCCAAGGTTTGATCAATTGCCTCTTGCTTGCTTACATTTTGATGCAGTCGAATCGCCTCAATCACCTGATTACCACAAGTGAAAACAGGGTTCAGTGAAGTCATTGGTTCCTGGAAAATCATCGAAATTTCATTCCCTCGATACTTTCGCATCTCCGCCTCACTTAGAGTCGTCAAATCTGTCACGCTTCCATCATCGCCATAGTAATTGATGCTTCCGCCTACAATCTTGCCCGGAGGATCCGGAATCAAGCGCATAACAGATAAGGAAGTCACCGATTTACCAGAACCCGACTCACCCACAATTCCAACTGTCTCTCGGCGGTTCAGCGAAAAACTCACGTTATTCACCGCTTTCACCAACCCTTCTTCCGTCTTGAAGTGCGTTTCTAGATTCTTTACATCAAGCAATAAGTCGCTCATACTTTACTAGTTCTTCTGATTCAAATGTAAACGCCTAAAAATATGGTTTTTCTTTGGTAAAGCAGCAATTTCTGAGCATTCGCTCGACACTATTCTGACTTGAAAACTTTAGCAGACGAGATGTTGCAAAAAAGAACCCTCAAATGGCAAAATGCACTTATGCGATAAAATGCTTATCTTAAGGAATGCGCTGAGGAATACACCTTATAGAAGTGTCAGAAATTGAACGCAGTTATTTTTAAAAGTAAGAGCGATGCCTCGTAGGACAGAAAACACAGGCACAGCAGGGCTTTGGCGAGGCTTTCTAACGAAGTAGTTTTGAAAATATCAATGTCGTCGGGAACCAGTTCAAATCGGACAGTTATGTAAGCTGTATTCCTTAAGCCCCCACTTTTTTCGAACACTCAAAAATCGATGCCATGAAAACACATCAAAATGAAATTTTAGTCTACTACGATCGAGAAACTTCGGTGGGAAAGAAAGTACTGGCATTAGCAAAAAGTGTCTCGCCGCACGTGAAGGAAATCGAGTATCACAAGAATAACTTAACGCCTTCGCTTATGCGTGGCTTACTAGATCGACTAGAACTCCGTCCAAAGGATTTGATGAACAGAGCGCATCCATTCTACCAAGAGCATGTGCAAGGCAGAGACTTCGACGACGAAAGTTGGCTGAACGTACTCATTAAGAACCCGCAACTCATTCGTTCTCCAATTGTGATTCGTGGTAAAGAAGCAGTGCTTTGCGACAACCCAACGGACATTTA
>CALFBW010000254.1 GCA_937951415.1 uncultured Chitinophagales bacterium
ATAGGTGTCAGAAAAAGTCAGTTTTTGGCGTAAAGTGTCAGAAACTGTCTTATTTTAGAGGTTGTAACCCTTAATTGTTGACGCAAGTAGAAAAGTAGAAGGTGGATTTTAGAGGAACAAATGAAATGAAGCTTGACTCAAAGTCGAGAATACTCTTTCCGAAGAAGTATGTCGATAAAGTCGTAGCTGAATTCGGAAGTCCCACTTTCATCTTGCACAAAGGTCTTGATCCTGGATGTATGTACATCTACACGGAGAAAGATTGGGAAGATCACATTGCCCCTTTCAAAAAGATCCCTTTGCACGAACGTAGCAAACAGGACGCTTTTAGAAAGTACATCAAATCAAGTGAGGAAGTCACTGCTGATGCTGCGAATCGTATTTCGATTCCAAAGAAATTAGTAGAGGCTGCTCAAATTGTAAAAGAGGTGGTTCTATTTGGTCATATGGGCCGATGCGAATTGTGGGCGAAGGAATTTTTCGATAGAAAAGTACCTGAAGTTGATCAAGATGGCTTGCTCACACTTTATATGGAATTGACGGATAGAGGCGGAGAACGTTCGGGCTTGGAGTAGAGAAATAATCTCTAACTGAGCAGTTATGAGCGAATATCACGAACCAGTCCTTCGAGAGCAATCGATTGACTACTTAGTAACAAACCCGGACGGGGTTTATGTGGATCTGAATTTTGGAGGAGGAGGACACACAAGAGAATTATTAAAAAGATTAAATAAAAGTGCGAAAGTAATAGCCTTCGACTTTGATGTTAACGCTGGGTCAAACATCTGGGAAGACGATAGGCTTTTTTTCAATCATGCTGATTTTAGGTTTCTGAAACGATTCTTAAGAATGCATGGGTATGAAAAGGTTGATGGAATACTAGGGGACTTAGGAATTAGTACTCACCAACTTGAAAATCCCAGCTACGGACTAAGTTATAGACGAGAAGGTCCGCTCGATATGCGATTAGATAATAGGCAGAGCTTAACGGCTGCTGATATCCTAAACAACTATTCGCGAGAAAAAATAGCTAGCATTCTGTATGCCAATGGTGAGGTAAGATATTCTCGAAAATTGGCCGAAGCTATAGTCGATTATCGTAGAGATCGACCTTTTCGAACTACCGCTGATTTACTAGCAGTAGCTGAGCCCTTTGCTCAGGGGAAAAGGCGAAACACAGAACTAGCCAAGATAAGTCAAGCTTTAAGATTGGAGATTTCCGGGGAACTGGAAGCACTGAAAATGATGCTAGAACAAAGCATTGATGTTTTGAAACCAGGGGGAAGATTGGTGGTCATTAGTTATCACAGTCTAGAAGACCGCCTGGTGAAAAATATCATGCGTAGTGGTTCTTTCGATGACAAAGATGATAAGAGGGACCTTTTCGGTAATAGAAAAGTGCCCTTTAAAAGAATAGTGACGAAGGCCATAAAACCTTCGGACGAAGAGATAAAGAGAAACCCTAGAAGTCGTTCAGCAAGAATGAGAATTGCAGAAAGGACGGAAGAGGAGTTTTAGACGATGAGGAAGAGAATAGCAAAAAAGGAGGAGCCGAAAATATCAATGGTCAAGCAATGGCTGCCAGAAGTTTCGGAAGCAGATTTTTTCAGAAAAAATCTGAACTACATCCTCTTTGTCTTTGCCTTAGTATTCCTATACATATTGAATCAACACTGGGCTTCGGTTAATTATCGATTAATCGAAGAGCAGGAACAAAGCCTAGATAGACTCGAATGGGAATATCAAGCTTATAAGACAGAGTGGCTAGAAAAGAGCCGAGTTGAAAATATAAAAGAGGCTGTAAGTGTCATCGGATTAAAACAACTCGATGAAAAGGCCTACAAATTATTGGATGACCAGTAACAAAGACATAAAAGGAGATATTTATCTGCGCTTACGCATTTTGCGTATCGTTCTGCTATTTGTAGCGGGCCTGATCGTCTTTTCTATTTTCCGAGTACAGAAAGTGGAAGGAATTGCTAGTCACGAAGAACTACAAAAACGCTTTCGTACCGATACATTGGAAGCTGCTCGTGGTCCTATTCTTTCTGCCGATGGAACGATCCTCGCCAGTAGTCATTCTTTCTTTGACATTTATTGGGATTTGAATGTTCCGTCTCTAACAGACGATCAATTCAAAAAAGGTGTACCGGAATTGGCTCAGCGTCTTGCAGAATTTTCTGGTAAAAGTTCAAGCGCAGAATTGCTGGCCAATTTTAAAGCAGCAAGAGCCGCAAACCACCATTATTTCCCTATTGCGAAAAGAGTCAATTACTGGCAACTGGAAGAAATGAAGTCTTGGCCAATTTTCGAATGGGGTCAGTTGAAAGGTGGATTTATTGCGGAGGATTTTGAAGATCGCGTAATGCCCATGAAAGGCCGTGGAAGTAGAGCAGTAGGTCACACTAGAAAAGATCCTGAAACACAGGCATTGCACCGCGTCGGACTAGAGGAAGCATATGATGAGTATTTGAAAGGTACCGAGAGTATTTGTCGAACCCGTTTGGTGGGAATGCAAGGGCGTTTACCTGTTTCCTACATCGTTTCTGCTGAGCGCCAAGGCATGGAATTGCACAGCACGATTGATACGCGCTTGCAAGACTATACCAGTTCCGCTTTAAAGAAAACATTGGAACGCTCGGAAGCTCAATACGGTTGTGCAGTGGTTATGGAAGTAAAAACGGGTGCTATTCGAGCAATGGCAAACTTGGGTCGCAGCGAAGATGGCGCCTACTACGAAGATTGGAATTATGCCATTGATAAGCGAACCTACCCAGGATCGACTTTCAAATTAGCGACTTTGTTGGCTTTGCTAAAGAGCAATAAAGTGACGCTAAATAAAGCTGTTTCTACTGAGGGAGGTAAGAAAAAATATTACAAGAATTGGATGAAGGACGATCACCCAATAAAAAAAGGAGAAAATGATGTCTTTACCGTAAAACGAATCATGGAGGTTTCATCCAATGTGGGAATCTCGAAATTGGCTACGGAAGCTTTCTCCAATGATCCTCGCGAATTTATGCAAGAGTTGCGTCAAATGGGATTAATGGATGTTACTGGCATTGCTTTATCGGGTGAACGAATGCCCAAATTTCCAGTGCCCAATCAAGGGCAATGGAGTGGATTGTCCTTGCCGTGGCTTTCCATTGGATATGAAGCGCAATTAACGCCGCTTCAAATGTTGTCCTTGTATGCTTCAGTAGCAAATGAAGGTAAAAGAATGCGACCGTATTTGGTAGATAGAATCACGCAAGACGAAGAGTTGATTGTTGACTTTTCGCCCGAACAGTTAGGAGAAGTTTGTTCTCCTGAATTGGCGAAGAAAGTCCAGCAAGTACTTCGGGGAGTAGTTGATGGGGGAACTGCTAGAGGAATTAAAAGCGAGTTTTTAAGTATGGCCGGTAAAACAGGAACAGCTCAGTTAATAAAAGCGAAAGGAGACAAACCCGCAAAACACCAAGCGAGTTTTGTAGGGAGTTTTCCTGCTGATGAACCTGTATTTGCTTGTATTGTAGTAGTAAATACTCCACGTAATGGACAAATATATGGAGCAGAATTAGCTGCTCCAGTATTTAAAGAAATTGCTTTAGGAGCTTATGCGCTTTTCCCTGATTGGCATAAAGAGCCACAGTTCGAACAGCAGAATATTCAAGTGCCGTCTATCAATAAGGGGCAATTAAATGACGTTCAATTAGTCCTTCAAGAATTGGGAATTCCCAGCTATGGTGGAGGAATTGATAATAAATACGAAGACAGAACAAACGATAAAAAAGCCAACCCCTTTGTTGCTGTACGAAGTGACGAAGTGGGCGCCAAGCTTTTAGTAGAAGGAAATACAGATGAGGCCGAAATTCCTAATGTAAAGGGATTCGGATTAAGAGATGCTGTATTTATGCTCGAAAGCAGAGGTTGGAAAGTTTCCTTTCAAGGAAAAGGAAAAGTGAAGACGCAATCTGTGAAGCCGGGAACAAAACTCCCTAAAGGGGAGCAAATCAAATTGGAGTTGACCTGATGATGGAGTTAAAAGACATACTCGGTGCGTTCTCCCAGGAGAAAAAAGTGAGAGGAAGTGGCAATCCCGTCATAAGATCACTTCAATTTGATTCTCGTAAAATTGAAAACGATAGCCTGTTCTTTGCAATAAAAGGAACGCAAACAGATGGCCATGATTACATTGTAAAAGCCATTGAAAATGGGGCAGTAGCTATTGTCTGTGAAATATTACCCGACGAATTGACGGATACAGTAGTTTGGGTCAAAGTAGGGGATGCACAAATAGCACTGGCAGAAATGGCAGCAGCTTTTTACGGACATCCTTCAAAGTCTTTAGCCTTAATTGGAGTGACTGGAACCAATGGGAAAACAACCATTGTTACACTGCTCTATAATTTGTTTCGACAACTTGGGAAAAAGGTGGGACTAATTTCTACCATAAATTATCGAGTAGGGGATAAGATTTATCCTTCATCACATACCACTCCAGATCCTTTGAATTTACAAAGACTTTTAAGGGAAATGGTTGATCAAGGCTGTTCTCATGCTTTCATGGAAGTGAGTTCGCATGCTATGGTGCAGAATCGGGTGGATGGCGTACATTTTTCTGGTGGAATATTCACCAATTTGTCCCATGATCATCTCGATTACCATGGTAGTTTTGATGCCTACTTAAAGGCGAAGAAAAGCTTTTTTGATATGCTGCCCAAAACGGCTTTTGCGCTTTCAAATATTGATGATAAAAGAGGACGAGTGATGCTACAGAACACTGCAGCAAGTATTCAAACATATTCACAAAGCCGCCCTTCCGATTTTAGAGTGAAAGTCATAGAAAATGGCTTCGATGGAATGCTGCTCGAAATTGATGGAGACCAGATTTTTTGTCGCCTGATTGGCGATTTTAATGCCGACAATTTATTGGCTATTTATGCTTGCGCCATTTTATTGGAGATGGATAAAATGGAGGTTTTAACGGCAATGACTAATTTGAATTCGGCAGAAGGTCGATTCGATTACATTCGTCAAGAAGCGAAGAACATAACAGGAGTTGTGGATTATGCTCATACACCTGACGCTCTAGAGAAATTGTTGCAAACCATTTCGAAAATTCGAAGAAAGGCGCAGCGAATTATCACGGTAGTGGGCTGTGGAGGAGATAGAGACAAAACCAAGCGCCCCGTGATGGCAAGAGTGGCTTGTCAATACAGTGATCAAGTAATTTTCACTTCGGATAATCCGAGGACAGAAGATCCACACGGCATTTTAGCTGATATGATCGCAGGAATTGAGGAAAAAGACGAAGAAATAGTTTTAGAAATTGAAAATAGAAGGGAAGCAATAAAAACGGCTACAAGATTAGCCAAGACAGGCGACATCATTGTCATTGCGGGAAAGGGTCACGAGCCCTATCAAGAAATCAATGGAGTGCGTCACGAATTTAATGACAAAGAGATTTTAACAGCTGCCCTTAAAATAGAAAAAGTTTATTAGGAACGCCGGGAAGTGCCCTAGATGGGGGTGCAAAATATCCTAATTAATGACGATTAATAGAGGCCTGCGAATTAATTTTTTGCTTGCCTCAAAATGCTATGAATGTTTTATTATTTATTCACATACTTGCAAGAGCAATATGACTTGATGGGGTCAGGGCTTTTTCAGTTCCTGAGCTTTCGGGCTGCTCTTTCTGTCTTGATCTCCTTGATCATCAGTCTCCTACTTGGAGGTCGTTTGATCAAGTTGCTTCAAAAAGCGCAAGCCGGTGAAGTAATTCGAAAACTCGGTTTAGCAGGAGAAGAAAAGAAAGCGGGAACTCCCTCCATGGGCGGCCTTATTATCATTAGTGCGATTATCGTGCCAACTTTATTATTAGCAGAGGTTAATAATATTTACATAAAATTGGTGCTTTTCGTGACCTTGGCTTTGGGTGCTGTAGGTTTCGTCGATGACTATATTAAAATCTACAAAAAGGATAAAGGAGGACTAGCAGCAAAGTCCAAATTGATTGGTCAGCTGGTGGTTGGTTTTATTGTGGGAATGATTATGTTTTTCCACCAAGACATTTATGTGCGTCAGGATGTTTCTGCTAATCCGACGCAAATAGTAGAAGGAGAGATTAGAAGGCTATCTCCGGTAGAAGGAAGAACAGTAGTAGAATATAAAGCTGCTACGACCAATGTTCCTTTTTTCAAGCAACTCTATTTTGATTATGCTTCGCCCATTACTTATTTCTTTGGCGATCAGTATCGATCTTTTGCTTGGATTTTATTTGTTCCGGTGGTAATCGGAATATTTATTTTTCTTTCGAATGGAAATAACTTGACGGACGGGATGGATGGCTTGTCCACGGGAATATGTGCCATCATATTTGTGACCTTTTTATTGATTGCCTATTTGTCCGGCAATGCAATAACAGCTCGCTATCTCAATATTATGCACTTGCCGAATGCAAGTGAATTAGTGGTCTTTATTGCTGCAGCTGCAGGAGCCAGTATTGGCTTCTTGTGGCATAATTCATTTCCCGCCACGGTCTTTCAAGGAGATACGGGAAGTTTAGCAATGGGAGGAGTGATTGCCTGCTTGGGGGTTTTACTACGGACAGAGTTTTTATTACCCATACTCTGCGGAGTCTTTATCATAGAGAATATATCTGTGATGATTCAAGTGGGATACTTTAAGTATACCAAGCGCAAATTCGGAGAAGGACGTCGGGTTTTCTTGATGGCACCCTTACATCATCATTTTCAAAAGTTGGGCTACCACGAATCCAAAATCGTGAATCGATTCTGGATCATTGGAATTATGCTCGCCATTATTACACTGGTAACCTTTAAAATTAGATGAGCCAAAGGATCGTCATATTAGGTGGCCGTGAAAGCGGTGTTGGTGCTGCCCTTTTAGCTATTGCTAAGGGTTACCAAGCCTTTGTGTCTGACTTTGGACAAATAATTCCTGCCTACAAAAAGGAATTAAATGAAGCTGCTGTGTCTTGGGAAGAAGGGCAACACAGTCTTGATGAAATTTTACAAGCTAATACAGTAGTCAAGTCTCCAGGTATTCCTGAGAAGGCACCCATCATTGCTTTGATTCGCAAAAAAGGAATTCCACTTATCTCTGAAATTGAATTCGCTAGTCAATTTATTGAACAGCCCATTCTTGCGATTACGGGAAGTAATGGAAAGACCACCACCACAGATTTATGTGGACGTATTATGCAAACTGCTGGTAACAACACTGCTGTTGGAGGAAACATAGGAATTGCTTTAGCGCGCTTGATGGCGAAAGGGGCACATGAAAACTATGTCGTAGAATTGAGCTCTTTCCAATTGGATGATATTATAAAATTCCGCCCGAAAGTAGCAGTGCTATTGAATTTAACGCCAGATCATTTGGATCGTTACGAATATTCAATTGATGCTTACGGAGAAGCCAAATTTAATATTACAAAGAATCAATTAGCGGGAGATTCCTTTATCTACTGTTCCGATGATTTGTGGACCGCACAACGTGTGGCCAAGCATGAATTTTCTGCAAATGTTTATGCTTTCGGACAGAATAAATCTTCTGAAAAGGCTGCTTGGATGGAAGCAGATAGTTTGTGCTTTCAATTCGATAATTATGACTTCAGTATTCCTCTTTCGGATATTCGATTGAAGGGAATTCACAATTATTACAATGCAATGGCTGCCGGTATTTCTTGTTTGCTCATGGGAGCCCAAGAAAAGGACCTGAGAGAAAGCCTAGCTACTTATGCCGCACCTCAACATCGAATGGAGGAAGTGACAGAAATTGATGAAGTTTTATTTATCAATGATTCAAAGGCGACGAATGTAGTTTCTGTGAAATATGCATTGCAAGCAATGGATCGTCCAGTGGTATGGATTGCAGGAGGGACCGACAAAGGAAACGACTACAGTGAATTGGAAACTTTAGTAAAAGAAAAAGTAAAAACGATTATTTGTTTAGGAATAGATAACAGTCCGCTACTACAAGCATTCTCTGATGAAAAAGAATGCCGTGAAACACAAAGCATGGAACAAGCTGTTGCTTGGTCAAAATCTACCGCTTCACAAGGAGATGTGGTTTTGTTATCGCCTGCTTGTGCAAGTTTTGATTTGTTCAAGAATTATGAAGACAGAGGGCAACAGTTTATTGATGCCGTTTATCAGTTGAACCAAAAGAATACTGCTGTATGAGTTGGCTTTACGATAAAATAAAGGGAGATCTTGGTATCTGGGCAATCGTAATGTTTTTGTCCTTCGCTTCGCTATTTGTCATATTTAGCTCAGCGGATATTTTTACCCATCCAATGTTATTCTTAAAGCACTTGATTTTCATGTGTGCAGGATTAGCGGCCATGTATGTGGTACACATGATTGATTACCGATACTTTGCTGGGATTTCTAAAATGCTTATTTGGATAGTCGGTGCTCTTTTGCTCTTTACATTAGTTTTTGGAATGGTCAAGAACGATGCAGCCCGTTGGGTTTCTATTCCAGTCTTGAATTTGACCATACAGCCCTCCGATATTGCCAAGGTCGTATTGGTGATTTATATATCGAGAGTAATTGCAAGGAAACAATTGGTCATGGGAGATTTGAAAAAGTCCTTAGTGCCGATTTTATTACCCATAGTTGCTTATTGTGTTTTGATCGGTGTTGCTGATTTTTCAACGGCAGCAGTTTTATTTATGACCTGCTTTGTTATTATGATTATTGGCCGGGTCGCTTGGTCACACATTGCAGCACTGGCGGGATTAGGAGCAGTAGGGCTGGTTTGTTTTGTAATGGCCCTTTCGATTTTACCAGATAGTGTTTTACAAAATTGGGGACGATCACTTACTTGGAAAAATCGAATCGTTAATTATATGGACGACTCACCGAATAAGGTGAAATCGCAGCAAGTTCAAGAAGCTACACACGCATTATGCAGTGGTGGGTTAACGGGTCGAGGGCCCGGAAACGGACAACAAAGATCCTTTTTGCCTGGAGCTAGAAGCGATTATGTCTATGCTGTTATCGTGGAAGAATACGGCTTAATGGGAGGCTTTTTTATTGCCTTTCTTTATTTCTTATTGTTTGAGCGTTGCTTGCTCATTTTCAAGAAATGCAAGAATAGTTTCGGTGCTTTAGTATCAGTGGGATTGGGCTTAAGTATTGTTATTCAGGCCTTCGTGCATATGTTGGTGGTGGTAGGAGTGATGCCTGTTACAGGTTTGCCTTTGCCATTGATTAGTAAAGGAGGAACCTCTATGTTTTTCACTTGTATTGCCTTAGGGATTATTCTCAGCGTAAGCCGTCAAATACAATTTGAGGAATCAAAAAGTAAAAACACAAGAAAAAATAAGGGTAGTGATTTGGTGCCCGCAGGAATATGAGTACATCAGCAAAAATAATTATCTCAGGTGGAGGTACTGGTGGACACATTTTTCCAGCCATTGCCATCGCTGATGCCATAAAGAAAAAGGACCCGAAGGCCGACATTTTATTTGTAGGCGCCGAGGGAAGAATGGAAATGGAAAAAGTGCCTGAAGCGGGATACCCGATTAAAGGCTTGTGGATTTCAGGGTTTCAAAGAAGATTGACTATTGACAATCTGTCTTTTCCCTTTAAAGTTTTGAACAGTTTGATTAGATCGAATAAAATAATAAACGACTTTATACCAAACATCGCCATTGGTGTGGGAGGCTATGCTAGTGGACCACTCCTTCAAATGGCGACTTGGAAAGGGGTGCCTACGCTTATTCAAGAGCAAAATTCTTACCCAGGAATTACCAATAAAATTTTGAGTAAACGGGTAGATAAAATTTGTGTGGCTTACGATCAAATGGAACGCTTTTTCCCTAAAGAGAAAATTGAAAAAACAGGTAACCCAATTCGGGCAGCGATTACAGATTCGAAAGCTACAAGAGAAGAAGCCCTAGCACATTTCGATTTGGATCCCAACAAACCGGTTTTATTTATTACTGGAGGCAGTTTAGGTGCTCGTGGAATTAATGAGGCGGTCGCGTATAATTTGGAAGCCATGAAAGCATTGGGTTTGCAAGTTTTATGGCAAACTGGTAAGCTCTATTACGATTGGGCTGTAGAAAAAAATACTGATAAGGGAGGAGACTGTGCCAAGCTACTACCCTTTGTGAAGCGGATGGACCTGGCATATGCTGCGGCAGATATATTGCTGTCCCGCGCAGGTGCATTGTCCATTGCTGAACAGCAGGTGATTGGAAAAGCGGTCATTCTTCAACCTTCCCCAAATGTGGCGGAAGATCATCAAACGCATAACGCTATGGCTTTGGTGAATAAAGAGGCTGCGATACTGGTAAAAGACAAGGAAGCGAAGGAGTATTTGGTAAAAAAAGCCTTGCATTTACTAGAAGATGAAGCGATGCAAAATAAGTTGAGCCAAAACATCAAAACGCTTGGTCGACCAA
>CALFBW010000255.1 GCA_937951415.1 uncultured Chitinophagales bacterium
TCTTCCGTTCTATCCCGTAATAATTTAGATATCGGAGAATTTAAAGGATCTGCATCTTCTTCAATTACCTCTTCCGGAGTATCCACAGTCTTTGTCTCAAAAACAAGTTCTTCCTCTACAACAGCCTCTTCTGGCTTGGCATTAAGTAATTCATCTTCTTTCTCTTGGTAATCATCCAGACTATAACGTTTCACACCTTCTTCAGTCACTTCAGTGACCGGCACCACTTCAATGGCATCTTTTACTTCTATATCTTCAAGATTTCTAATAAGCAGCTCTGGCTCTTCCTCATCCAATTGATGTTCAGGAACTATTTTAGGTGTTTCCGAAACATTCACTGGCAGGTCGAACATCAGCATTTGATCTTCTATCTCAAGAGATTCTTTAGTAGATTCTTTGGTTAGATTCACCTCTTCAATGGATTCTTCAACCACGTCCTTTTTAGCTTCCACAATCACAAAATCATTTACGTCAATTTCGTTGATTTGTACTTGCTTAAATTCAGCTAAATAATGTATATCGAGCAATGTCGACTCTACTTCTATATTCTTTATCAATTCTGAAGTTGACACATACCCCTCAAATGGCAATTCTGATGTTACTGCTGGAGTAATTGGAGTACTCTTTTTTACAATAGGTGGTTCTGGTACTACTTCAGCTTCCTCAAAAAGAGTATGTCTAATCACAGGCTCTTCTTTTTTCGGGCTCACAGGAACCTCAATTACAACATTGGACATTAAATCCTGTTCAGCTTTTTGTTCTGGTTCTAGGGTATGAATTATTTTCTTAGCCTCAGTATTAACTATTTCATCTTGCTGTTCGGCATTAAACCCTGTAGCAATCACAGTAATGGAAATAGCGCCCTCAAGAGCTTCATCTTCACCAACCCCCATAATGATATTGGCACTATGACCCGCTTCTGTCTGAATATGATCACTGATTTCTCCAATCTCATCAATGGTGATTTCTTCGGTTCCCGAAACGATAAGTAGCAGTACATTTTTAGCTCCCTTAATTTTATTGTCATTCAACAATGGAGAATCTAGTGCTTTAGAAATGGCCTCTTGTGCTCGGTTTGCACCGCTTGCACTAGAACTTCCCATGATGGCAGTTCCACTATTTGCTAATACCGTCTTAGCATCTCTAAGGTCAATATTTTGAGTATAGTGATGGGTAATTACTTCAGCAATACCACGAGCAGCTGTGGCTAAGACTTCATCCGCTTTAGAAAACCCTGCTTTAAATCCTAAATTACCGTAAACCTCGCGTAACTTATTGTTGTTAATTACGATCAATGAATCACAATTAGATCGGAGTTTTTCTACACCTATTTGCGCTTGATCATTTCGTATTTTTCCTTCAAACTGGAAAGGAATGGTCACAATACCTA
Source organism: uncultured Chitinophagales bacterium (assembly GCA_937951415.1). Classification (GTDB taxonomy): domain Bacteria; phylum Bacteroidota; class Bacteroidia; order Chitinophagales; family UBA2359; genus CALFBW01. The sequence continues at coordinate 1,391 of CALFBW010000255.1, forward strand.
CCGTCAAAATGTCCAATTCTTTGGCCATTTTAGCAATAATTGGAGCCGCACCAGTCCCTGTTCCACCACCCATTCCTGCCGTGATGAAAATCATCTTAGTATTGGTGGATAACATATTTTTTATGTCCTCAAGGCTCTCCACTGCAGATTGTTCTCCAATTACAGGATTTGCACCAGCTCCTAATCCTTCCGTTAGAGAGACCCCTAACTGAATTTTAATAGGCACAGCGCTGTTCTCTAGTGCCTGGGCATCTGTATTGCAAATGACAAAATCTACACCCTTAATGCCCTGACTAAACATGTGGTTTATGGCATTACTTCCACCACCGCCAACGCCTATCACTTTAATGACGTTAGATTGGTTCTTGGGCAGATCGAACGCAATGTTATCAAATTCTGTGTTGCTGCTCATATAGTTTCTTTTTGCGAGGTTATCCGATATTTCTATCGGTATTACTTTATTAGTTGTTAGTTTATTCGTTGGTTTGGTTATTCGGCGTTGTCTAAAAACTCTTTAAACTTCTCTGCCCATTTATCAAAAAAGCGTTTGCGTTCCTTCGGCGTTTCATCGTCATCTATTATTGTTTGAGACTCACTTTCTCCTATTGAAGCTTCCACCGTAGCGTCAACTTCTTTATGGGCCGTTTTAGTTTGTTGCAAATTCCCAGAACGTTCTTTATTCTCAAGACTATTCATTACTAGACCTACTGCCGTAGCATACATAGGACTTGTCGTCTCACTATCACTATCTCCGGCCAAGTGCTCGTTAGGATATCCAACACGAGTATCCATTCCAGTTATATATTCTACCAATTGCTTTAAATGTCTTAATTGCGAGCCTCCTCCTGTTAAGACAATCCCAGCAATGAGCTTTTTTTTCTGCTCTTCATGTCCGTAGTTTTTGATCTCTAAATACACTTGTTCTACGATCTCCACCACACGTGCGTGTATAATTTTGGAGAGATTCTTTAAAGTGATCTCCTTTGGTTCTCTTCCACGTAAACCAGGAATAGAAACGATTTCATTGTCCTTGTTTTCACCAGGCCAAGCTGATCCAAACTTGATTTTTAATAATTCGGCTTGTTTCTCAATAATGGAACACCCTTCTTTAATATCTTCAGTAATAACGTTTCCACCAAATGGAATCACTGCTGTATGACGAATAATACCATCTTTAAAAATGGCCAAATCTGTTGTCCCACCTCCAATATCGATTAAGGCCACACCGGCCTCTTTTTCTTCTTGACTCAACACGGCATTTGCAGAAGCCAACGGTTCCAGAGTGATTCCCGAAAGCTCCATTCCAGCACTCTTTACGCAACGTCCAATATTTCGAATGGAAGAAACCTGCCCTACCACCACATGGAAATTAGCTTCCAATCTACCGCCATACATTCCAATAGGTTCTTTAATCTCTGCCTGCCCATCTACCTTAAAATCCTGAGGTAAGACATGAATAATCTCTTCACCAGGTAACATTACAAGCTTATGAACTTGATT
>CALFBW010000256.1 GCA_937951415.1 uncultured Chitinophagales bacterium
TGGTGTAAAATCCGCCATAGATACTGCTGTCTTTTTCGGTGCGCCAAGCCCCAATCTCTGTGAGTTTAGGATACTTATCAATGGCTAATCTCCAGCCTTGATCTTCGGTAATGTGAAAATGCAAAACATTCATTTTGTGTTTTGCTAATAAATCTATGTAGCGGAGTACAAAATCCTTTTCCATAAAATGACGACTGGCATCCAGTAGCATTCCTCGCCAAGGAAAATGTGGTGCATCTTTTAAGCTAAAACAAACCAATTCGATTTTTCTACGAGCTGCCTGTTTTATTTTTTGTTTTTCAATGATTTGTAGAAGCGATTGTATTCCGTAAAAAGCACCAGCATCACTACTAGCTGTGATGTTAATACGATTAGGCAAAACTTCGAGAGAATAGGCCTCTTTATTTACTGCTGACTTTTGGCTTCTTCTTTGTTGCCCAATGAGAATAACATTACTTGCAGTCGAAATATAAGACAGCGGCTTGTCTGCTCTGGGCAAGTCAAACCGCAAGAACTCTATCCCTGTTATTCTCTGCAGTTCAGATTGCAAGTATTCAGACTCTTCTTCAAAAGGTCCATCATAAATGATTTGAATATCCTCACTTAAGACGAAGGTTCCTTCTTTTAATAGTACCTCTTGAGCTTGCGGAATTAAGGGCAAGGACAAGGGAGTATCAATGGTCTGTGCAAAGATGGAATCTGCATTTATTACTAATAAAAAAAAGAGCGTAAGTAGTGAGCGATAAATCATGTAGTTTTTCTTTTGTACCCACTCCAACCGTAATAGAATAAATAAAAGTAGCAGACTAATGGCACAATAAAAGAAAACTGCAAACCAGCATTAGGATTTGCTTCTGTTGCTAAAAAATCTGCCAAGCCCCCTTGCACTAGTGGCACTAAAGCTCCTCCGACAATCATCATGACTAGCAGCGAACTTCCTTGACTGGTATATTCCTCTAAACCATCGATTGCCAATGTGAATATATTCGACCACATAATCGAGTTAAAAATACCAATGCCGATGATTGCCCAAAAAGCCATCTGCCCAGATCCTAAAATTGTTACCGCTAAAAGTGCCATTACGATTAATGAAAATAGAGCTAGTGTTCGGTGCGCCAATGATCGTCCTAGTACGAATAGCAAAATCGCTAAGGCGACGAAAAACAGCAAAGGTAAAATGGTAGAAATTGCCATTCCACTTCGCATATAATTCGCGAAATAAATTACTCCAAATGCTGCTAGCGATAGACCGATCATCAAAAGCAATTTCTTTGTACTGTCTTTGATTTCACTCAAGTAAACGGCTCCTGCGAAACGACCAATCATTAAGCCTCCCCAGTATAAGCTCAGAAAAGAATCGGCTTCGCCTTTGGGAATTCCTGCAATTTCTGGCAATCCGATGTAAGAAATTAAGACACTTCCCACAGCTACTTCAGCGCCTACATAACAAAAAATGGCAATCATTCCTAGGGCCAAATTGGAATGTTCGAGCGCTCCAAAGCCCTTTTTTATTTTATCCGATTGAATGATTTTAGGTAGCGGCACCAAGAATATCACCAGAGCGAGAAAAGTCAAAATACCCCCAAAGATCAAATAAGGCATTTGCACTGATCCTTTACCACCGAACAATTCGAATATTAGCCAACCACCTATAAGTGGACCGAGTGTGGTTCCCAAAGAATTAAAAGCCTGCGTCAAATTCAATCTACTGGAAGCAGATTCAGGCGAACCTAAAACAGCTACATAGGGATTAGCGGCTATTTGCAGAATCGTAAAGCCCAGCCCTAAAACGAATAGGGCAAGAAGATACATGTAGTAGGCATTGACACTAGCAGCTGGAAAAAACAAAAAACTCCCTACAGCGGCCGTGAGCAAGCCCATTATTAGTCCGTTTTTATATCCAATCTTTCCAATGGGATCACCCGAAATAGAAGAGATTAAAAAATAAATCACAGAGCCTATAAAGTACGCTCCAAAAAAAGCGAACTGCACCAATAGAGCTTGAAAATAGCTCAATTCAAACTCCTCTTTCCATTCAGGTACGAGTATATCATTTAGCACTGTCATAAAACCCCACATAAAAAAGAGGGTCGTCAAGACGGATAAAGAAGCGGGATAACTTTTATTGGAAGAAGCTGTGCTGGTGTTGGGTGAATTTATGGTAGCCAAGAGCGGATTTTTAATTTTTAACAGACAATCAAATTATGGACTCGCCATTTCATTTATTCTTCAATCAAATACTTTGAGTCTTTCAAGTAGGTTTCATTGTCGATGGTAAGTGCATACTGAAAACCTTTTCGCAAGGCAAAAGCACCGTGCTGGTTTGACTTATTTATTGCCAAAAAACCTACTTGCATTCCGTCGATATTTTGTTTTTTGGCGATGCGTTCTATTGCTTCCGCACATGCTTCTTCCGGAGAAAAACCTTGTCGCATTAATTCGACTACCAAAAAGCTACCCACGACTTTAATTACTGCTTCTCCAACTCCGGTTGCTACTGCTCCTCCTACTTCGTCGTCGACATACAGGCCGGCACCAATAATAGGACTATCTCCTACTCTTCCGTGCATTTTCCAAGCCAGGCCACTGGTGGTACAAGCTCCTGCGATTCTGTTTTGTCGGTCTATTGCGAGCATACCAATGGTGTCGTGATTATCGCCATTGATTATGCTTCTCGGATTTCCTTTGGCTTTCCAAATCTCCCACCTTTTCTTAGCCTCCTCCGTTAAAAGATTTTCCATTTGAAAACCTTGCTTCAGTGCGAATTGCAATGCTCCTTCTCCACTGAGCATAATGTGCTCCGTTTCTTCCATTACTTTTCTGGCCACTGAAATCGGGTGCTTGATGTGTTGTAAAAAACTAACAGACCCACAATCGCCTTCCCCAGTCATAATACAAGCATCTAGGCTAACTTTTCCATCACGATCTGGAAAACCTCCATATCCAACACTGGATACTCTTGGATCAGCCTCTGAAATCTTCACTCCTGCTTCAATAGCATCTAGAGCCGTTCTGTCATTTATTATGTAGTCCCATGCTTCCTTGTTTGCCGGCATTCCATGATTCCAAGTAGAAACTACAACAGGCTTTGCAGGCATTCTTCTAGCCGTTTCAGCTGCCAATACAGTTGGAATACTTAATGCTGCAGTGCTTAAGGCCGATTTCTTTAAAAAATCTCTTCTGTTCGATTTCATTCTTTTCCCTTTTAATAATTCGCTCCCTTTATTGTACTTACCAGAAACTATCCAGCTACTTTTATGGTTTCTAAAAGCGTGTACCCATCGATGGTATTTCCAGTGACAGCAGTTGCTATGTTTCGATTTAAACTGTCTCCGAATTCTCCATCTTCCTCATTCGATGTGTCAAAGTCTCCATTGTAAGTTTCCGTTGCATAAACAGTATTAGAAATATCTTCAGGAAAAGCCGTCTGTGTAATTAATAAAGAATTTCCGTCGGCATCCTTTATTTCTAAATGCAAATGCGGCGCCCTACCCGGATACCAACCTGGATAAATGCTAATAAAAGAAGCCATTCCGTCCGCGTTTGTGACTTGCCTTCCGCGCAGGAAACTGTTGTTCGTAAAATTTCCATCAATTTGTCCTGAATATTCAGAATAATTCCCCTTAGCATCACAATGCCACACATCTACTAAAACACCCTCTAGGGCTGCGCAGTCATTGTTTGTATTTTCTACTTTTATTGTAATTAGCAAAGGAATTCCTGTTCTATCACCTATAATATTCTCACGAACCAGATCCGCTGGAGTTTTAATCGGAAAAGGGCCGCCCGTTTCACTGGGGGAAACAGCACAATCCTCTGGATCTACATTTTCATCGTCCTTACTACAAGATGCAATAAGGGTAGGAATTGCCACAATCCCAGACATGCCGACGAGGCCCTTCTTTAAGAATTTCTTTCTGTCCATTTTATTTAATAAATACTTACAATTATTTGGTCTAACTAATTAAATATACCGACCAAGAATTCCGCGAGAATTAGAAATCTATTTTACTGTAATCTCGTCAACAAAAATCCATGCTTGCCCACCCTTTCCTTTATGTCCTTCAGGACAAAATCCATTATTATCTCCACGCACTCTAATATACCGACCGTAGTAAGCATCTTCGATTTTAAAGGACTTTATTATTGCACCCTTGTGCGTCCAAGGAATATCGTTTTTCACGCGACCTATTTCCTTATAGTTTTCTCCATCTTCCGAGACCTCATAAATTACTTCTTCAGGCATAAAAATCCAGGAATTTTCATCTTGCAAAAAAGTCGTTGAAATTTCTGTAAAAACTTTAGACTCTCCTAAATCAATTACTGCTTCGAGGTCCACTTCTTGATAGCCTTGCCAAAATCCAGTACGAAAATCTAGTCCGCCTTTTTGAAAGTCGATTAAGGCATTGTTTC
>CALFBW010000257.1 GCA_937951415.1 uncultured Chitinophagales bacterium
CATAGCCATAGCTAAGAAAGCTAAGGCTATGCTTTTTAATCTATTGTGCTTAGGGATGCAAAATATGTAAGTGCCTTCCTTAAAGATTAGTTACCCTCAATTTCGATTTTCGGAATCAATATTTCTTCCAATTAGATTCAACATTAACTGTGAAGGTTCATGATCGCCATCAATATCTGCTCGATAAAAATACGCCCTCGCCTTATTCACAGATCTTATTTGCCCATTTCCATTTAGGCATGAAAAACCAAGCCAATAATTAGCCTGATCTACTTCGCAACTTGCTACAAATTCTGCACCTAGTACTTGCTCAAACAAGGCAGTTGCTCTTTTGTAATCGATTGATACTCCTATTCCAAAGTAGTAACACAAGGCCAACTGCAAGATCGCACTTTCATTTCCCATCTTTAATGAGATAGAATAGTATTCGAAAGCCTTTTCAAATTTTGATTGATCGCGATATAGTGTTCCCAAGTTATAGGCCGCTATCTCATTTCCTTGGTCAATCGAAATCAAGGCCCATTCAATCGCTTTTTCTAGATTCTTTTCTATCCCAAGACCTAAACTATATAACCTACTAATTGCATCTTGTGAATCTCTATTTCCTGATTCAGCGGATTTAAGATACCAATAAGCTGCCTTTTCTATATTTCTTTCAATATAAAATTCATTCGCATCATAGCCAAATTCGAAATATATAGCTAGATCGTTCTGAGAGTCAGAGTCACCAGTTTCTGCTTTAGCTATAAGTTTGCTCCAGATATTTTCATCCAGCTTCATTTACTCTCCCCTTATCTTTTTATACCATCGGCGCTTTATCAAACAATATAACAGCAATAAATCCTAGAGAAGCAATAATTAAGCCTACCATAAATACAGTGTAGGCCATTCGCAATCGAGCATACTTTTTTGCTAGTACAATTCCCAAAAAGTATAAATCCCGACTAAAGGATTTGTAAATAAATTCTTCGTCGTTGATCATTTGATCCATTCCCCACAGATAATCCTCTAAGTCCATTTTGTAGAAGTTACCGAAAAAGGTCAAATTCGATTCGCGAGCTTGAATTTGTGCCCTAGTAGTATGCCCACTAGTCACATTGGGTCGCGTTGCTAGAATCGTCCAGACAATCGTCACCACATTGGTGAGCATAAGAATGGCTACAGGAATGGTCAATGAATGATTGGCTTGCATTTGCGGAACAAAGACCGACAAAGAAACCGAAATAATAATCGCATTAACGCTTAATAAAATATTGGCTTTCCTATCTGCTATCGCGCTCAAGCTAATGTGATTTCTTAGAGCTACCCGAAAAAGACTTTCTACTCCCCTGCCTCTTTTGAGCGATTTTTCTACTGCCTTCCTCTTTTTCTTCTCCCCTTTTTTATTCTTTATCTCTGTCGAACCCTCCACACCAACTATTGCATTTACTTCATCCATTTGATTCCGTCTTTCTTTTATTGCCAAAAGATTTTGCTGTTTCGTCGCACCAAAAATTTGCTCTGCTTCCTTGGTGAAATATCGGTGAAAGTTCAAAAACTTCAGCTCTCCTTCCAGCCATTTTTCTTCGTTCGCTGTATCCCCTCCATGCATTGCTTTCTCCTTTCTCAAATCCAGACTTCTGCTAGCGTAGGTCGGTTTTCCCAATCCTGAAAGATCCGCATCGGCCATCAGTTCTCCTAGGAAATTTTTCGGTGATTGCGGCATCTTTGTGGCTGCAATCATTTCTAGTACCTTTTGCAAATCTTCCTTCGAACCCCCGCTTTTATTCCAAAACTCAGCCGCCATTTCCATGCTCACTTCCTCATGACCCTCCACTTGCCTCAAATAACCCAAGTCGTGAAACCAAGCCGCACAAATAAGCAGCTCCAAATCTCTCTCCGCAATTCCGGCTTTCTCTCCAAGAAGCTTTGCCGAAGAAACAACCGATTCAGTATGTCGCAAACAATGATAAGGCCATTGAGCAGGATCAATCTGCTGCAATACTGCCCTACAATATTTCTCCACTTTCTTCAACATTATTCTTCCAATTTTGCGCGATGTTGCCTTTCACACATTCCTCTTCAAAGCTAGCAAAAAGTCAGCAGTGCATTCCTTGCTCAAAAATGCCAAAATAGAAGTACCTTCTTAGCATGAAAAGACTTTTTGTCCATTTATGTCTCTTCTTCGTCTGCTTGAGTCTTTTAGCACAAGAAGAAAGCTTTACTCGACAGGACACTCTTCGTGGAAGCATCACCCCAGAAAGAGCTTGGTGGGACTTACAATATTACCACCTTAGCGTAAAAATCGATCCAAGCCAAAAATTTATTTCTGGAAGCAATCGCATTCGTTTTCAATCGATGGGTGGAGCGGTTATGCAATTAGACCTTCAAGCTCCTATGGAAATTGAATCGGTTTTCTTTGAAGGCGATGAACTTCGAGTAGCGCAAGATGGAAATGCATGGTTCGTCGTATTTCCGAAAATGGTACAAAGAGGAAAGAAATGTGAAATTCTAGTGAAGTTCAGTGGTGCGCCAAGGCCCGCCGAAAATCCCCCTTGGGATGGCGGCTTCTCCTGGGAAACCGATGCGAATGGAAATCCTTTTGTCGCCACCAGCTGCCAAGGAGATGGCGCGAGTCTTTGGTGGCCCTGCAAGGATCACATGTACGACGAACCCGATAGCATGATGATTTCCATTTGTTCGCCTCCTGGATTAACGGCAGTCGGCAACGGACGGCTACGGGCAGTTGATACCGACAAAGACGGCTGGAATACTTTTCATTGGTTTGTCGAAAACCCCATTAATAATACGGAGTAAATGCAAACATTGGTGATTATGTGCGCTTTGCTGAAACCTACAAAGGAGAGCTAGGAGATCTGGACTGTGAATATTATGTATTAAAAGACAATTTACAGAAAGCGAAAGTGCAATTTAAAGATGTAAGACGGATGCTAGAAGCCTTTGAGCATTGGTTTGGCCCCTACCCTTTTTACGAAGACGGATACAAACTGGTCGAAGTACCTTATTTGGGCATGGAACATCAGAGCTCTATCACTTACGGAAATGGTTTTCAAAATGGTTATTT
>CALFBW010000258.1 GCA_937951415.1 uncultured Chitinophagales bacterium
TGCTGTTGATGTTTGACCGATTATTAGGAACAAGTTTTTACTTATCAGATATATTTATAGGAGGGGAATTATTACACTATCAGGGAGGAAGTCCGATTCTGTACCAGCATTTGTTCTGGTTCCTTGGGCACCCCGAGGTTTATATTGTAATTCTACCTGCAATGGGTATGGTGAGCCACATTCTATCTACGCATTCAAGAAAAGCAATTTTCGGATATGGTCCGATGGTTTATTCAATTATGGCGATTACAATTTTAGGATTCCTAGTTTGGGCGCACCACATGTTTGTATCGGGTATGAACCCTTTCGCAGGAGCTGTCTTTACTTTGTTTACGCTATTGATTGCAGTTCCATCTGCCGTAAAAGTGTTCAACTGGATCACAACCTTGTGGAGAGGAAACATTCGTTTCGTGCCTTCTATGTTGTTTGCGATTGGATTTGTTTCCTTATTTATTTCAGGTGGTTTAACGGGGATCATTCTAGGAAACCCAGCATTGGATATTCCTTTACATGATACGTATTTTGTTGTTGCACACTTCCACATTGTAATGGCAATGGCCGCTGGATTTGGAATGTTTGCTGGTATATATCATTGGTTCCCGAAATTGTTTAACGGAAGAACCATGAACAAGCAATTGGGATACATCCACTTTTGGCTAACCTTCGTTGGTTCTTACTGTGTATTCTGGCCAATGCATACTTTAGGTATGACAGGAGTGCCGAGAAGATATTATTCTTTTCAAGAATTCTCGACTTTCAATGTATATGATGAATTGAACGTGTTCATTTCAGTAGCAGCAATTGTTGTGTTCTTTGTACAATTACTATTTGTGTTCAATTTCTTCTATTCAATTTTCAAAGGAAAGAAAATGAAGAGCTTGAATCCTTACCAGTCAGGAAGTATGGAGTGGACAACTCCAATGGAGCCAGGCCATGGGAACTGGGTTGGAGCTATTCCAGAGGTACACAGATGGCCGTACGACTATGGAAAGGATGGCTATGAGTATATTCCTCAAACAGTTTCTGATAGCGAATTGGAGAATAATTTAGAGGAGACTAATAAACTTTACAAAAAGAACTAAGCGCTCTTTAGAGTGAGTGAATAAATATGTATTCTCAAAGTCATAGCGAATCTTCTAATCTTGGATTGTTTCTGCGCTCAAAGGCCCAGGATTACAGCCAATTAGTGAAGTTGCGTCTGAACTTGACGGTAGTATTCTCAGCTGCATTCGGCTATTTAATGGCTGCTCAAGGGAGTATTGAGTGGATTAATCTCTTAATGCTAAGCGTCGCAGGTTTCTTAGTAACGAGTTCGGCTAATGCAATCAATGAATTGCTAGAGAAGGACTATGATAAATTGATGAAAAGAACAGCTAATCGACCATTGGCGACAGGTCGAATGGAGGTGACTGAAGCTGTCCTGATTGCTGGGATGACTGGAATTGTTGGTCTATCGATGTTGTGGTACTGTTTTAACAGTATGACAGCTCTCTTGGGTGCGATGTCCTTAATAAGTTACGCATTTATTTATACGCCAATGAAAAGATACAGTCCTGTGTCTGTTTTCGTTGGAGCAATTCCTGGGGCACTTCCAGTAATGATTGGATGGGTAGCAGTTACAGGAAGTGATGGTATTGGTCTGCCTTTGTTAACAATATTTGCGATTCAGTTTTTATGGCAGTTTCCGCACTTTTGGGCGATTGGATGGATAGGCTACGAATCATATCGAGATGCCGGTTTTAAGATGCTACCGACAGAAGTGGATGGGAGAAACTCATTCACTGCAATGAATATTATTTTATATACAGTAGCACTTTTGTTTGTATCAATTCTTCCGTTCCTGTTTGGAATGGTTGGAGTTTTTGCATTGTTAACAGTGCTTGTTTTGGGTACTTATTTTATTTATACAGGAATTCAACTATACCGTAACTGTGATGATGAATCAGCACTAAAGGTGATGTATGCCTCACTTTTATTTTTGCCGATTACGCAAATAGTTATGGTATTGAATATGCTCTAGTATGCAATTAGCAGTTCAACGAGAGAATTATTATAGTAAAATCAATCCGAAGAAGTTTATGCTTTGGATGGGTATTATTAGTATCCTCATGATGTTTGCAGCTTTAACAAGTGCTTACTTGGTAAAAAGACCAGCAGATCCTTCCACTTGGACGCTGTTTCGATTGCCAAGCATTTTCGCTTGGAGCTCTGGTTTCGTTGTGCTAAGTAGTGTGGCACTTCAGATCGCTTGGTTCTTTAGAAAGAAAGAAAATCAATGGCCTTTACGCCTAATGATGATACTGTCTGTGATCACTGCTGTAGCTTTCGCTGCTTGCCAGTATTTAGGATGGGTAGAATTGGAACGAATTGGAATTAGATTGGGAGGAAGTTCGAATGGAGCTTTCTTAATGGTAATTGCTGGTTTGCACTTACTTCACCTGATAGGAGGTCTTTTAATTATGGCCGTCATGTTTGTGAAGTATCTCAAACCTCGAGAGCAATTGGAAAATTTGATAGAAGAGGTTAATCCGAATAGATTTTTGGGTTTAGAACTCTTATTAACTTATTGGCACTTTGTAGGCATTTTGTGGTTGTACTTATATTTCTTTTTCAGCCACTACACCGAGTTGCCAATTATATAGATAAAGATAAACGAGGGGCTTGCCCCGGCAAACAATAGTTATGGCTTCTACAGCAGTGGATACAACAAGCGATTGGAATGGAGGTAAATCTCCATTCGGAGTTAGCTATGGTAAATTGATGATGTGGTATTTCCTCTTGTCAGATGCATTTACTTTTTCGGCACTCTTGATCTCATACGGCGCCTTGCGTTTTTCTGCACCACACTGGGCAGATCCTAATGTGGTTTTTAACGCTTTGCCTTTCTTGGAAGGTTGGGATGCACCTCTAGGATTCGTGAGTATTATGACATTCATTTTGATCTTGAGTTCGGTATTCGTCGTTTTAGCGGTGATTGAAGGACATAGAGATAATAAAAAGGGAGTACTGTTTTGGATGACTGGTGGAGTTATCGGTGGAGCAATGTTCTTGGGCTGTCAAGCTTGGGAATGGATGCACCTCATTGGAGGATTGAGCCACGGACATGGTATGAGTTTCTTCGGTATTGATTTTGGCCCTGGGACAGAAGAGTATCCAATGGCCTTTGCCTACTTGTTTTTCTTGATTACGGGTTTCCATGGATTCCACGTTTTCTCAGGAGTTTGCCTTAATATGTGGGCTTGGTGGATGACTTACATCGGTGAGTTTGAGCGAAGAAATAACAATTACGAGATGATCGAAAAGGTCGGACTTTACTGGCACTTTGTTGATCTCGTTTGGGTATTTGTATTCTTAGCATTCTACTTACTCTAATCACTATTTAAAAAAGACGCAGATGGGACATCTAAGCGACGCAGAATATAAAAGTCAAGTAAGAGCAGTCTGGTTAGCCACAGCTTGGCTTTCTATTATCACGATCATTGAAGTCGTGATAGCATTGTATTGGCTGTACTACATAGATCCAGAAGGAAGCATGAATGGCTCAATGGGGCGATATGCACTGAACGGATTCTTTGTAATTGCCAGTTTACTGAAAGCATATTTCATCGTTGGTGAGTTTATGCACGTGAAGTATGAAACAAGGGCTCTAGCTATTACCATATTAGCTCCTACAATGTTCCTAATTTGGTTCGTTATTTCTTTCCTTTGGGAAGGTGGCGCTTGGTTAGGCTTGAGAGAGTTCTGGGGAATTTAGATGAATTCAACAATAGGTCGAATATCGTTGGTGGCGCTTTTGGCAATACCTTTTATCGTGTACTTTATGATGACGACTTTCATAGGTACGCCTGAAAGACCTACGGTAAAACGCTTTTTCCCTGTTACTGAAGAATTTGCCAGTGCTTCTTCGATAGAAGTAAATGACACAGTGTGGCACACTATTCCACCCTTTTCATTAACAAATCAAGATAGTCTCCTATTTACTGAAAAGGATCTTGAGGGAAAGGTCTTTATTGCGGATTTTGTTTTTACTACTTGCCCTGGAATATGCCCAGTGATGACCAAAAACATGGCTAGACTCCAACAGAATCTGGCTGATCAAGAAGATATTTGGTTCATTACGCATACCGTCGATCCTGAACGCGACACTCCTCCTATTTTAAAAAGATACGCTAGAAGATGGGAAGCAGATCTAAGTAATTGGACCTTTTTGACAGGAGAGAGAGAGGATATTTATCAGTTATCTAAACAAGGATATCGATTAGGTGTTGCTATTGGTGAAGAAGGTTCTACAGAAGAGTTTGATCATTCAGGAAGAATGGTTTTAGTTGACCGTGATAGGATCATTCGTGGTTACTACGATGGAACCGATTCTCTTTCTATAAACAGATTGTGGTACGATACTAAGAGTCTACAACTGGAATATTACAAGAGAGATTATTTAGAGTATCGACCAGGGCAAAAGAAATAGATCATGAATGAAAAGGCTATATCGATAGGAATTGTCACTTTCTCAGTTGTAGTAGTAGCTCTAGTGGCGCTGCTATTCAATATTTCCCCGCCTGACTTAGAATTGTCATTCAATCCAAAACACTTTTTTCCCCAGTTTCATGCGGCGCTAAATGGATCGGTATTCATTTTATTGTTAACCAGTCTTTACTGCATTAAAAACGGAAAACCGCGAGCACATCAGTATGCCAATATAACGGCTCTAGTTTTGTCAGCGATATTCCTTGCATCCTACGTAATCTATCACACCATTGCAGAATCAACGAAGTTCGGGGGAGAAGGAGCTATCAAGATCATTTATTACGTAATTCTGATATCGCACATTGTTTTGGCAGCCCTTATTCTACCTATTATTCTTTTCACTTTTTGGAGAGCATTTCAAGGTAAATTTGAGAAACACAAAAAGATAGCCCGATGGACAATGCCGCTTTGGTTATATGTTTCACTAACGGGTGTATTGGTGTATTTGATGTTAAGCCCATACTATTGATTGGCAAAATTGAAAGCAATGAAGATTTACAATAAGTGGAAATCTCAACTAGGACTTAGTCTGTTCTTTTTATATAGTGGATTAGTTGCTATCGCACAATGTCCAATGTGTAAGGCTGCGGCAGAATCAAATCTGAAAGAAGGAGGAACGGCAGCTGCAGGACTAAATACCGGAATTTTCTACCTTTTCTTTTCCCCTTTTATTTTGATAGGTTCCCTAATCTTGGTTTGGCTATTTCTGAATCGTGGGGAAAAATTGAAGCGTAACTTAAGAATAAATAGCTAGTTCTGTTTAGAATCTATAAGACTGAAAATGGGCTTAATTCTTAGTTCTTTTCCTGCGTCAAGGTCTAACTCAATTTCCATCGATCTATTCTTTTCATATCCTTCCCAATAGTCGAATTGGAAGCCCTTGGATGGCTTGGCAATCACTCGTACCCCTTGACCAGTAAAATAGCTTCCAGTAAAAGTATCATCTAAATCTTGGAGGGTATTTACACTAAATGTACCTCCGTTGCTTTGTTCCACAGTGAGTTCAAAATGGCCCTTTAAATCAAGACTTGTAGCAAGATGTTTTCGTATAGCTGCTGGTCTTAACTGGGCAAAATTACGCATGTCTTCAATGGCACTTTCCCATCTAGCTAAACTCTTAATGTGGACCAGTTCTGGATCATTATCCCACCGTTCTATATGACGCGGAATGTCAGTGGCAATTTCTCTCGCCATTTCGTCCAATAGATCGATCATATTTGTTACCTTGAAGTTAGAGTTTAATAAATCAGCAAAACGGTTGACAAACTTCCTGCTGAATTCAGGATTCTCCATGAATTTTCGAAACAAAACACTGCCCTTTAGTAAAGCTTCATCATAGTCTTCTGAGTGAAAATTGTTTACTCCCATTGCGTACTCAACACTATTTAAGTCTACCTTATTTGCCCGAAAGCCATGATCTAGATCAAACAACAACCAACGCCATTTTGAATCATTAGTTCCTTCTACTTTCCATTGACGAACATTGTTGATTGGCCAATCAGTATTAGCAAAGAAGATTTGACTTATGTAATAATCGATGAAGTTTTCTAAATCAATGAGCTGAGAGGCTTCTTTGTAATTTTCGATACCGCGTAAGTCGTTTTGTGAAACAAAAGTGAGCAAAGCAGCCATTGAATTCGAATAACCTTTAATGATCCTGTTTTGATATCCTTCAACAACCGTAAGTTCACCATCAGGTAAATTGTGATTATCACTATAATAGTGTTTGCATTTCTTTTCGCGAAGATTGTAAATGCCCCAATATTTACCATTAATAAAAACATTAACGGGCTTGCTATCCAAGTAATCAATGGCGGTATTAGAAGAAACTAAGCGATGCATAAAGGCATCTTTAAAATGAGTTTTTGGAACTGCGTTTCCTGCGTTGCGAAGCACAAAACCATGATATTTCTTTTGATCTTTGGTAGGGAAGAAGCTATGTTTGATACTTTTCTTAGAATAAAAATAAGGTTTGACGTGAAGAGAAATCGACTTTTGGGGGTGCCTCAAAGAGCCTCCTCCAGCTAAGGTTAAAGCCATCGGACTATTTGATTCCAATCCACCTTGCTCATTAAAATATGTGAAGTGTGCTTCAAGTTCTCTTTCGGTTTTTTGAGATGCATTATAATACTGTTCCCAGTCCCCTACGCAAATACTGATTGAAGACAAATTAGAATTGGATTCCCCGATCATATAGTGTTCAGTAACTACAGGACTAGGCAATTTCCCTATCGAATGGACAACTGCCCTTAAAACGGTGTTTTCTTTTATGACAATCGGAGATTCATATACCATTCCCAAACTATCTGAAGGAAGTGAACCGTCCAAAGTGTAATATATCACTGAATACCTTCCACTGCTCTTAAGTGCGACTTTCTGATGTAGAAGGTAGGCACCAGACTTCACGGAAAGAGAAGGTGGCTCACAGTAAGTTCGATATCCTTTTTGTTTAGATGGATTAGGCAGTCCGGGGCTTGGTTCCAGAAAGTACTCCAAAGCCTTTTCCCTTGAGTTTAGCTTGTAACCACAACTCACATCTCTAAATTGAAGGCCAAAACTAATGGAATCTAAAAGTTCTCCATTTCTATAATAAAGAGCAACGGACTCACCCCGCCAATCAAGCCCTGAATCAATAGAAAGAACGCCTTCAGCAGTATCTTTTGGGCTATCCAACTGAATGATCAAATAACTCTTCGAAGCGATTTGGTAGTACTTTGAGTCAGAAGCCTGAAGATAGCTTGGTTCACAGGCTTCATTTTTAAACTCACACAGGTATACACCACTTAAATCGACCGCTTGACTTCCACTATTGTGCAACTCTATCCATTCAAGCCCCCCTTTACCAGGATTGGCTAAGAACTCGGAGATCAACACCTGAGAGGATAGTACTTGACAGCATAAAGCGCTGGTTATGACAAAGTAATAAAAAATGATGCGAATATTCTTCATATGCTCTCAGAGCGCTTTAGATGAGAAATAATAACGAAAGTCACTAATAGACATTGTGATTTCATAGAAGAAGAAAAATCTAATAAATTATGCCTGTTCAAATAGACATAATCCTAATAAAAATCATCTCTATATTTCAAGATAACTAATATACTCATCCTTCATTTGCAGTGGCTTCATATGAAATCACCAATCGAAATCACTAAAAATGTGCTTGAATCAGTTGATTTTGAAGCGCTCAAAACTTTTTCTGCAAAAAAATACTTCTGAATAATTCCCCCTCCTTTGAAGTTTTACTGTTAATTTTGCCATCCACAGGTGATTGTCGTGAAGCAGTTGTAGAACCCTATAACAATGATGCTTTGACGACAGGCTTGTATGCGGTCTAAAGAACTGTTGAGAACCTGAATCAATCAGGAAGACTCTTCGGGGCAAGTATTCGGAGTTAGGAGTTAGGTGTTTTTGTCAACACTGAGCAATTGCTTAGTGCTGACAAATATTTGTGTGTGAGGGAACGAAAAAGCCTACATGAACAACAGTAAATATTCAAAACAAGAAATAAAATCGATTAGATGAAGAATCTCTTTCTGCTAGTCCTGCTACCTCTTATGATGGTATCAGTGGCATTGTCTGCTCAAGACAACAGATTGGAAGTGATTGGAAGTAGTTCCGGCACTTTTGAAACTCCCTCGGGAGCGACCCTTTCACATACGATGGGGGAAGCAATCACGGGTAAAGCTGTTATTGGTGATCGTTTACTTACTCAAGGTTTCCACCAGCCATACTTACTTGACTGTAATCTTCTAGAAGCAAAAGCCGATGTGGTGTGCTTATCTGAAGAAGCATACGAAATACAGTTGGAACTTTCAGGGGGTAATACTGGTGACTTAGGATACAGAGTAGAAGCAAGTAACTCAAATGCTTTTACTGGAACAACTGAAGGAACCCTTACAGATGGCCCTTTTGCGATTGGAGAATTAGTAACCTATAAGGTAACAATCAACAGTAGCCCGGAGTGCGAAGAATTTGTCTCAGTTCTTCAAAACGAGCCCTGTACAGATGGACTATTTGTCGAGGACTTTGAAGGAGAGCTAGTGGAACAAGGCAACCTACTCACTTGGACAGCAACAGGCATTGATCAAAATGCCGTCTTCGTGATTTCAAGACTTAACGAACAAGGAG
>CALFBW010000259.1 GCA_937951415.1 uncultured Chitinophagales bacterium
AACACGTTCACGTGTCAAACCAAATTTTTCACCAATGTCTTCCAAAGACATGCTGTGTTCTACACCTATGCCGAAGTATAGCTTAATCACATCTTTTTGACGATCAGTGAGTGTTGAGAGAGAACGGTCAATTTCACGTCCAAGAGACTCGTTGTAAGCCAAACCAGAGTCGGTCATTGCTGTATTCGAGTTTTCCAGAACGTCGAGAAGAGAGTTGTCTTCTCCTTCGATAAATGGAGCATCTACAGAAACGTGTCTTGCTGCTACACCGAGTGTAGTTTCCACTTCTGAGCTCTCTAATTCGAGAACTTCTGCTAACTCAGAAGCTGATGGCTCACGCTCAAATTCTTGCTCCAGCATCGAAAATGCCTTGTTGATCTTGTTTAAAGATCCGACCTTGTTCAATGGCAAACGAACAATACGCGACTGTTCTGCCAAAGCTTGAAGGATTGATTGACGAATCCACCAAACGGCGTAAGAGATAAATTTGAAACCACGAGTCTCATCAAAACGCTGAGCGGCCTTAATCAAACCGAGGTTACCCTCATTGATTAAGTCACTCAGAGACAAGCCTTGATTTTGGTACTGTTTTGCAACAGAAACCACAAAACGAAGGTTTGCTTTTGTGAGTTGTTCGAGGGCATCTTGATCTCCTTGCTTTATTCGCTGGGCCAGATCAACTTCTTGCTCGGGGGTAAGAAGGTCGACTTTTCCAATTTCCTGGAGGTATTTCTCCAGAGACTGGCTTTCGCGGTTAGTAATGGATTTTGTAATCTTCAGTTGCCTCATAGAAGTATTTTGTATTCAAGAATGGTTGAAGTTATCTTGGTAGATTTAGAAAAGCTTGCTGACTAAGGTTCAAAAGTATACTAAAAAATATCGTCTGAAAAGGGTCTTGGACGTAATTTGTTTACATATTTTACATCTCCTTTTTAAACATATAAGCAAGATATTAGTAAGATAAGTTTCATAAATACTTTGAAAAATGCATTATTTCATTATAATTGCGCTCAACAGTAAATAACTGGTTAATGTCAAGTAAAAAACAGATAACATTCGATTTTCCAATAAAGTCATCTCCTGGGATCCTTTTCCAGTTTTTAACGACTACGGAAGGCCTCACACAATGGTTTGCGGATCATGTAGATAGCTTTGAGAACAATTTTAGCTTCTTTTGGGATGGCTATGAGGAAAAAGCAGAGCTAATCGCTTCGGAAGAAGATCAAATGGTCCGCTATCGAATGGAAGATAGTGAAGAGGATGAGTATTTAGAGTTTCGGATTGAAAAGTCAGAAATCAGCAATTCTACTATTCTCTTCGTTTCAGAATTCTTAGAGGATGATGAAGAAGACGATCAACGCCTTTTTTGGATCACCCAAATTGGACGCTTGAAGAGCAGCCTTGGGGGTGGTAACTAAGAACATCGCGCCCCTTACGTACGTGACTAGCCGAAATGTTGTCAAAAATTTGTTCTCTTAACTGAGAGCGTAGGCAAGTTCCATCCTTATTATTCGTTCTATCGGTTCATCGAAAGCTCGTTCGGCTTGTTTGGGATAAAAAAAATTGATGCACTTCTTCTGAAATCGTTTGTGGGACCATTCTTGGTCACGCTTTCGATCGCCTTATTGGTGTTTATTCTTCAGTTTTTGTGGAAACACATCGACGACTTGATTGGTAAAGGTTTTGAGACCGATGTTCTTTTAGAGTTGGTTTTTTACTTGAGCTTATCGCTGATACCAATGGTTTTGCCCTTGGCTATTTTACTTGCCTCCATTATCACCTTCGGCAACTTAGGGGAACACTATGAGCTCGTAGCCTTAAAGTCTGCAGGAATAGGACTTTTGCGCTTTATGCGGCCACTTTTCATTGCTGTTGTGGGCATCGCCTTAATTGCCTTTTATTTTTCCAATTGGGTACTTCCTGTGGTGAATTTGAAATACCACACCAAACTTTATTCTGTCGTTAGATCTAAGCCCGCCCTTAACTTAAAAGAAGGGGTATTCAATAGCGAAATCACGAATTATGTGATAAAAATTGGAAAAAAGGATCCTGACAATGAGACCCTTCATGACGTAAAAATCTGGGATCATACTGCCAAGGGAGATAAAGCGATGGTGATCAGTGCGGAACGCGGTCAAATGTATGTTCCAGCAAATGATTCGGTGCTCATTTTTAGGCTATACAACGGCTTCAAATACGATGAAATGAAGGAAACTCCCGAAAAAAGAGGGCATCATGAGCATATGCGGATGAGCTTTAAGGAGTTTGATCTCATTATGGATATGAGCATGTTCGAATTTGATGGCGCTGATGAAAGTATATTCAAGCGGAATCCGAAAATGTTGGGAATAACTCAACTACTGGCCGAACTCGATTCATTGCAAATTAGAAGAACTCGTTTGCCTCAGAAGCTGAGAAAACAAGTGGAGCCCTACTTCAAAGTGGTTAAGAAAGACATAGAAGAGAAGGAGAGTGCGGATACCCTTTTTGCAGGAATCAACCATCAAACAGCAGATAGTTCCTTGTTGAGCCTACTCAGTTTTCCGAAAACTTCGCGCGATAAATTGTTGCGAAAAGCAAGAGATGATGCTCGAAATGTCAAAAGCTTCACCTCTTATGCTTCCAAGCAAAGTTCCGGAAAATCGAAAAAGTCGATACAATACTGGATTTATATATACAATAAATTTGCTTTGTCCTTTTCTTGCTTGGTTTTGTTCCTTATTGGCGCAGCAACAGGAGCTATCATCAGAAAAGGAGGATTGGGAATGCCGATGGTAATTTCCATCATATTGTTCATGGCGTATCATGTACTCAATACGATAGGTCGTAAGCTGGCGGAAGAATTGGTTATCTCTCCCTTCCATGGGGTATGGTTTGCCAGTTACGTTTTGACTCCTTTGGCTATTTTTTTAGTCTATAAAGCCGCGATGGACAGCGACTTGATCAACGAAGAGTCTTGGGCGAAATATGCCAAGTTTTTCCGACCAATCACTTTTGTTATTCGAAGAGCTAGAGGATTATTAGGCGTATGACCTAGCCCAAGGATGTGAATCCTTTAATACAGTCTTAAACAGGAGCTTATAGAGGCCATAGATGCTGCTGAAATTATTTAGCTGTCTTCTTTTATTACCTTATTACGCATTCCAAACTCTTTGGCATATGCTCGCATCGCATCCGCTTCTTCTTTGTTACGAGTAGCGCGTTCTAGAGTATTAGACATATTGATGAGGGTTTGGAAATAAAAGTGATTCATTTCTTCCATCGTCATTTCTAGCTCCCATAGGTTGATTTGGAGTTGCTCTTTGCG
>CALFBW010000260.1 GCA_937951415.1 uncultured Chitinophagales bacterium
GGGCATGCCCTGTCCGTCCGTGCCGGGAGGATTGCTAGCCTTAGAAATAGAATAAATTCCTCAAGGATTCGAATGATCGAGATTAATGAGATTGATGGATAGATTGGGACAGGGCATGCCCTGTCCGTACTGGGGGGATTGCCAGCCCAATAAATAGAATAAATTCCTCAAGGATTCGAATGATCGAGATTAAAAAGATGGAGGGAAGAGTCGGGACAGGGCATGCCCTGTCCGTGCCGAGAGGATTGCCAGCCCAATAAATAGAATAAATTCCCCCTAAGGCTCAATCCTTTCTTGAGGGATATCGAAAATGCTTCCTTCTTTTGCCAAATGGCTTTCAGGAAAAATTGCTCGGGCTTCTCCTAATAATCCTTTGAGGCTTGGGTATTTTGCAGAAAAATGTCCGAGCAGCAATTTCTTTGCTCCGGCTTTTTGGGCGATTGTTGCAGCCGAGGAAGCGGTAGAATGAAAAGTAGATTTTGCTCGCTCCGCGCTTTCTTCCATAAAGGTGGCTTCGTGGTACAGCAAGTCAACCTCTTTGATGATCGGGAGTATCGGTTCGTGGTATGCGGTGTCGCTGCAAAAGGCATAAGAGCGTGTCCGAAATGGCGGCTTTGTGAGACTTTTATTAGCAAGTATTGTCCCGTCTTCCAATTCGATATCTTCCCCCTCTTTTATTGCGCGAATCTGATCGAAATTGAGCCCGTGTTCATGAATCTTTTCTCCTAGAATATTGAGTGGCTTTTCTTTCTCTTTAAACAGAAAGCCTGTGCAAGGAATCCGGTGATTCAAAGGAATGGAAAACACCTCGATCTCTTTGTCTTCAAAAAGTAAGCTAGACTTCTCGGGATCGATGGGATGAAAGTGCAATTGGTAACTCCACTGATCAAGGTAAGGTCGAATGTGCACCATGACCAAATCTTCCAAAGCAGCTGGACCGAAAATGTGCAAGGGCCTTTCGCGCTGCATCAATTGAAAGGTGCTCAGTAAGCCAGGCAAACCAAAATAGTGATCGCCATGTGCATGTGAGATAAAAATGTGGTCGATTTTGGACTTCTTTACTTGAAAATCCAATAATCGCATTTGTGTTCCTTCACCGCAATCGATCATAAACAGGCGCGCTCCTTGTTGGAGTATCTGAGCCGTTGGGTGGCGGTTGTAAGCTGGCAATGCACCAGCACTTCCCAAAATTTGTACAGCGAAAATGCTCATGCAAAATTATCCTATGCCTATTCGTCAACGCCGTTACCTTCCAACTCTTTGCGCAACTCATTTTTCATAATCAAATCGCGGCCGTGCTGTACAGATTCTACTATGTGCAAAAGGTCTTCCAACTTAGAAATTCGAATCAAGCGCTGTACAAATGCATGTGGGTTCGCAACTACGAGCAAACCTCCACCTTCATTACAAGCACGATGTCCAAACAAAATGGCCGACAATCCTGAAGAGTCGACAAAGTCAACATCTTTCATGTCCAAAACTATATTGCCAGTTCCTTCGTTCAAGAGAAGTAACAATTTGGATTTGAGGTCTGGAGCTACAACGCTGTTCAGCGAATTGTCTTCAAACTGCAAAACGGTATATCGTTCTGTTTCTTCGATAGTAAATTTCATATCTGGTCGTTATTCATGCGTAAAGGTAGAGACTTACAAGTTAACAGAAGCAAATGCTTAGCCAAAGATTAACTGACAGAAAGACGTAAAAAAAAGAATCTTAAGTCTTTTTGTCATTTCAATTGTAGTATAATATGACTAATTTTCCATCAGCCACGCTATTTGCCTCCCATTTAGGCGATGGTTCAATTTTAGATGTAAATAAATATGGACGCAAGATTTTCACAGAAAGTAAAAGACGTCATCTCCTTTAGCCGGGAGGAGGCCGTTCGTCTAGGTCACGATTATATCGGAATCGAACATTTCGTGTTGGGTTTGGTACGTGGTGGAGATGGCTTAGCAATAAAAGTACTGAAATCGCTGAACGTAAATTTTGAGGAGCTGCGAATGCTCATTGAAGAGGCAGTGAAAGATCGTGTTACTTTTCATAAATACAACCAAGGACAAATTCCGCTCACAAAAAAGGCGGAGATGGTTTTGAAAGTAACCGTTTTGGAAGCCAAAAGCTTGAAAAGCGATGTTATTGGTACCGAGCATTTGATGTTGTCGATTTTGAAGAATACAGACAATGTTGCTACTCGATTGCTACAACAAATGGAGGTAGAGTACGACTCCTTCAAAACTGAACTAGATTTCGTACGACAAGAAATAACTGGAGAAATGCAAAGAGATCCCGATGAGGAGTCCTTCGAAGAAGGTGCCAGCGGAGGAGGCGGTAAAATGCGCTATAGTAAGAAAGGGAATAGTAAATCAAAAACCCCTGTGCTTGACAACTTTGGTCGTGACATCACGCGATTGGCCGAAGAAGACAAGTTGGACCCCATCGTAGGTCGAGAAACAGAGATTGAGCGTGTTTCCCAAATACTGAGCCGTCGAAAGAAGAACAACCCAATTTTGATAGGTGAGCCTGGCGTAGGTAAAACGGCGATTGTAGAAGGCTTGGCTTTACGTATTCAGCAGCGCAAAGTATCGCGCGTGTTGTTTGATAAGCGAATTGTGATGTTAGATTTAGCTGCTTTGGTGGCAGGAACGAAATATCGAGGACAGTTCGAGGAGCGGATTAAAGCTATCATGACGGAGCTGGAAAAGAACCGTGATGTAATCTTGTTTATTGACGAGATTCACACGATTGTGGGCGCTGGTGGTGCAACAGGTTCTTTGGATGCTTCCAACATTTTCAAACCAGCCCTTGCTAGAGGTGAGTTGCAATGTATTGGTGCATCAACTTTAGATGAGTACCGTCAATACATCGAAAAGGATGGCGCCTTAGATCGTCGTTTCCAAAAAGTGGTGGTAGATCCACCGAGTGTGGATGAAACCATCAACATTTTACAGAACATTCAAAATAAATACGAGAACTACCACAACGTTGAATACAGCGAAGATGCGGTGAAAGCTTGTGTTACATTGAGTAATAGATACATCACCGACCGTTTCTTGCCAGATAAAGCAATTGACGTGATGGATGAAGTGGGTGCGCGAACACACTTGAAAAACATCCACGTTCCAAAGGAAATTCTCGAATTGGAAAAACAAATCGAGGAGATCAAAGAGGAAAAGAACCAGGTGGTGCGCAGTCAGCGCTATGAAGAAGCGGCTCGTTTGCGAGATACAGAGAAAAAGTTGGAGCAAAACCTCAGAGAAGCGAAAGAGCGATGGGAGAAAGATGCCAACTTGAAGAAATACCCCGTTGGAGAAGATGATATCGCAGAAGTGGTGGCAATGATGACAGGAATTCCTGTGAATCGTGTAGCTCAAAGTGAATCGAACAAATTACTGCACATGGCAGATGACCTCAAAAAGATGGTGATCGGTCAAGATGAAGCAGTAGCGAAAATCACAAGAGCAATTCAACGGAACCGTGTAGGATTGAAAGACCCGAACAAGCCGATTGGATCATTCATTTTCTTAGGACCTACGGGTGTAGGAAAAACCGAGTTGGCAAAAGCATTGTCTCGCTACATGTTCGACAGCGAAGACAGCTTGATCCGAATTGATATGTCGGAGTACATGGAGAAATTCTCGATCTCTCGATTGATTGGAGCCCCTCCAGGATACGTTGGATATGAAGAAGGCGGGCAGTTGACGGAAAAAGTTCGTCGCAAGCCTTATTCAGTGGTTCTTTTGGATGAAATTGAAAAGGCGCACCCTGATGTATATAACATCTTGCTACAAGTATTAGACGATGGAATGCTCACCGATGGCTTGGGTCGTAAAATCGACTTCAAGAACACCTTAATCATTATGACTTCCAATATTGGCGCACGTCAATTGAAGGACTTTGGAACCGGTGTTGGTTTTGCCACTAAAGGCAAAAAAGATTCGGAGACAGACGAAGCAAGAGGAGTTATTGCAAAAGCATTGAAGCGAACCTTCTCTCCAGAGTTCTTGAACCGTATCGATGACGTAGTGATCTTTAACTCGTTAGAGAAAGAAGACATCTACAAGATTATCGATATTGCCTTGAAAGATTTGTATGCGCGTATTGAAATCATGGGCTACAAAATGAAATTGAGTAAGAAAGCGAAAGACTTCTTGTCGGAAAAAGGTTTTGATCCTCAATTTGGAGCTCGACCTCTACACCGTGCCATTCAAAAGTACGTAGAAGATCCATTGGCAGAAGAAATTCTCGCGAACAAACTCAAGGAAGGTGATTCACTCACAATAGACCTTGACAAGGAAGAGAAAATTGTGATTAAGATTAAGACGCCTACCAAGAAGAAGACGGAGGAATCAGAAACGAAATAGTATGTTTTAGTAATAAATGAAAAAGCGCAAATCCGTATAAAGGGTTTGCGCTTTTTTATTTTTTCCTAATAAAAAAAACCTCTTTATTAACGTCTGTTCTTAATGTCATTTATTACAAAAGGAACATAAATCGTCGTGTTAACTTCGCTTGTGATCCAAGGACCCATTAACCACACAGCTTCTTCAATATTGTGCAATAAAAGTTTGATCGACAATGCTGGTTGCTCCACATCAAACAACTTGTCTTTATCATTAGTAATCGCAAAAAAACCGATCTGCGGGACATCCTCAAGATGTTCTGTTCCAAGAATAGCATGTATCGAAAGTAAAGCGCCATCTTCGAATACCAAATCAGCAGAGATATTATAGCTCACATATGCCTCCCACATTTCCAAGGGAATTTCCATGAATTGAATATGCAAATCTTCCGCAAGTACTGTACCCTCAAAAGGCATGCTGTTATAAATGTTGTGATCTTCTTCGCTTGTTTGACGAATAAACCACTCTTCAGAATTGTCATTTTGTAAAATAGCCCCATTTCTCATTGTGCTCTTCTGGTTTTTATTCTTCAAAAACCGTCGCTTATCAAAGTCATAGACTACCAATTCTTTTTTACCCTTAGCATCATACACTTTCCAAACACCTACTGGTTTCCCTTTTTCAAATTTTCCCTTCTTAATAACTTTACCCTTCTCATTAAAATACAACCACTCTCCTACCTTTAAGCCCTCCTCAAAGTTTCCAATTAACTTCTTTTCTCCAGAATAAAAAAACAGCTCTACTGATTTGTCCAAGCGCCCGTTCTTGTAATGCAGCTTTCTAATCGTTGTCCCGCGCTTCGTCTTTGTGAACCAAGTCCCCTCCTTTCTTCCGTCTACAAATTGTCCTTTAATGACTACTTGGTTTCCACATTTTCGTTGAAAGTCCCCGTTTAATTCTGGTTCTATTTGATCAATAGTATCCGTGCAATCACAGTGCTCATGATGCACGGTTTGTTGACCACTACAAACTGAAGAAATAAATAGAAACAGCAAACAACAATATATCCTCATCACTTTTGATTTTTTAGAAAATAAGCCCCCTTGAAAACACAAAACTATTCATTGAATTGCGAAGTTCTCATCTATTTCAGAATCATTAGCCTAATGGATTGAAATTAAACGGAAATCCAAAGAGCTGCCACATGCCAGTAAAATACCGATAGCAATATAGCCCCGATCATTAATAATTACACAAATTCAACAAAAAGAGCAAGTATGACAAAAAGGAACTTGAAAATCTTCTATGCTGTTTCGAATGAAAGCCTGTTTCATGTGGACACTATCCCAGCGTTTAAGTACATTCTTGATAAGTTCATATTGTGAGCAAATAAAATTCTGGACCAATTCCTCTTCAAAGGAAAGAAACTACAAGTCGAATAAAATCATGTTTTACCCAAAAGCATTAAAGGCTAATCCAAAAACGACACAGGAACGATCTTTCCATCCTTGCGAATCTTATATTTCCGCAAGATCACCCCTTCCGATGAAATTTCGATCTGCATTCCAGGATTCAAGCTCCCTTCAAAGTATTCATCTTCTCGATCACTCCACTTCGCAAAATCTATCTTAGAAATCAGCTCGCCATTGGGTCTGTAAGTACGCCACTCGAAAATATAATGCCTGCCCCAATCTCCGTATTCACGAATTCCTAATTCCAATAAAACGTATTGCTCTTGGACGATCCTTCCATAAGCAAAATACTCCCTAGAACAAAGGAGGCTATCGTTTCGTTCTTCGCAATAATTCTGTAGTAAATCTTGATACTCTAGACTGTCCAAAAGAACCTGCAAATTCTTAGGATGAATAGGTAATAAATTCGCGCTTTCCGTCAAGAAAAGAACCGAGTTATGATCTAAATAATCCCCATTCGAAATTGCAATCGGAAGACTGGAATAATAATGAAAAAGCGGTTCTTCAAGATAGGCTATTTCGTTGAGATCTGAAAAACTTTGGTATTGAGCATTCTGAATTACCGTCCTTTTATCCCAACAACTCGCAAAGAGCAGGATAAGGAAGATTGTAGGCACCATTGGGCGCTTCAAGACCCGAACTATTGATTTCACAACAGGTAGTCACTTTTCCTATAAAAGTAAACAATACCTGAATGGGGCAAATTGAGAAGCCTTGTCGCCAACAATTATGATAAAGCTAAACAAGCTTCATCAGAAACCAGTTGCGCTGCTTCGACGCCCTTCAAAGCCTCTTCTATGTCCGTAATTAAGTCCTTGTAGTTTTCAATTCCGATAGATAAACGAACGAGTCCATCCACAATGCCAACGCGCTTTTTCAAATCTTCCGATACCCCAATGTGCGTCATAGAAGCAGGATGCTGAGCGAGGCTTTCTGTACTTCCCAAACTGACTGCCAACTTGATGAGATTCAATCCGTTTAGGAATTGAAAAGCTTCCGCTTCACCGCCTTTTATTTCAAAAGCGATCATCGCACCTGCCGAAGAATATTGGCGGCTATAAATTGCAAACTCTTTTGAGGATGGATCCAAAAGTCCCAAATAATGGACTTTGCTTACCAAATCATGCTGTTGTAGAAAATAGGCGACCTTCTTGGCATTTCTTGCCTGTTGCTCCATCCGCACTTTCAAGGTTTCTAAACTTCTAAGGAGCAACCAACAAGTATGCGGACTTGCCATATTACCCAAAAATGTGCGCAAGACTTTTATTCGCCCCATAACTTCCTCATTCCCGAGGACAGCTCCAGCAATCAAATCGCTGTGACCGCCGATGTATTTGGTAGCTGAATAAATGATTAAATCTGCTCCAAACTCTAATGGGTTTGACCAGATCGGTCCCATGTAAGTATTGTCGACTGCCAGATAAATGCGTTTATCGACCTGCTCAAAATGCGTAGCGACTTCCTTGCACATTTCTATGTCAATCAAACCATTGGTTGGATTAGCAGGCGTTTCTAGATATACCAATGCCAACTTATTTGCCTTGCCAGTAGCTTCTACTAGTTGAATAATTTCATCCTTCGTTTGATCAGGTGTAAATCCAATGGCATCAATTCCCATGGACTTCAATACATGTGTAATAAAATGATCGGTTCCTCCATAAGTAGGCATGCTGTAGAGCAATAGATCACCAGGTTTCAAAAATTCCAAAAGCACTGTACTAATTGCCGACATTCC
>CALFBW010000261.1 GCA_937951415.1 uncultured Chitinophagales bacterium
AGCGACTCCATGCACGTTCAATCTCTCCTAGGCTTAATAAATCTGTTTTTTTGCTCATGCTCGGACATCAATTAGCGGCTCTTCATAATGAAGATGCAATAATAAATAGCAAAAGACTTGCCTTTTCCTATACATCTAGAAAAGTATCGGCAGGAAGCCCTGCTTTTTCTATCATGCGAACACCGTCTCCAATCTCTACTTCAATAAATCGACAGTCTTTTCCGAAGCGTTCACGGTAAGCATAACTTAATCGATCTCGGAATTCAGGAATGAAACTTCTTTTCACCAAATTAAGGGTACAGCCTCCGAAACCACCGCCCATCATTCGGGCACCCAAAACTTGCGGGAGCTGGTAAGTTTGATCTACCAGAAAATCCAACTCAGGACAGCTGACTTGGTAGAGTTGCTCCAATCCCTCATGACTTTGATACAAGAGTTTTCCCACCTTTTGCAAATTGCCAGCTTCTAGTGCCGCTTCAGTAGCGGTAACGCGTTCGTTTTCCTGAACCACATAACTCAAACGACGAAAGTAGAGGTCGTCCATAAAAGCCACTTCCAAAATCAAATCGTCCCAATCGATATCGCTGATGCTTTTGGTATTCGGATGACTGACTTGAAACTGCTCCAAGCCTTTTGCACACTCTTCACGGCGCTCATTGTAAGCACTGTCAGCCAAGTCGTGTTTGACTTGCGAATCGCACAAAATCAATTGGTACTGATCCAATTCTATCGGGCGCTCACGGAATTCTCTGCTAGAACAGTCTAGGACCAATGCGCGATCCTTTTTGCCAAAAAGAGAGGCAAATTGATCCATAATGCCACACTGCACTCCCGCAAAATTATGCTCCGACTCTTGGGCCATTTCAGCCAAAGTCCATCGATCTAAAGAAAGTCCTAAAAGCTCTTGCAAACCAAAGGCAAAGCCAGAACAGAGTGCTGCGGAAGAGGACAATCCAGCTCCAATAGGAATTGCACTTGAAATTCGAAGATCTACTCCGGGAACCTGATGTCCACGATTCGAAAATGCTTGAAGAACTCCTAGGAGATAATTCGCCCATGACATAGCACCGCGTTCGTATTTATTAGCAACAAATACTTCTATTTTTTCGTCCAAATCGATGGCCTGAAAACGGTGTTTGTCCAAGCCATTTAGGGATAACTCGAAATAAACACATTTGTCGATTGCGGCGGGAAAAACCAGCCCTCCATTGTAATCAGTATGCTCTCCAATCAAATTGATTCTCCCTGGAGCGGCTACATATATTTTTGCTGTCAACTTGCTTTTGTTTATGGGCGCATTTTTCAAAATGCTCTTAAAACAAAGTTAATCATTGTCTGAATCAAGATAGCACCGAAACCTATTCGTTAGCGGTTTTGTTGCAATGGTGCAATTATTGTATTTTTCAATAGTAATAAAAGCCAAATCCTTGCCTGAAACGCAGATAAATCACGGATATGTCCGCTTTGCGGAGCTAATGGAATCCAAGCCTGCAGCCTTGGATTTTCCTTACAAGCAATCACTTTGCTTGAAGGAATTTCAGCCACTGTTGGAGCAAGTCGACCATATTCCTGAGGAAAAGCGCTTAGCTTATGCTAAGCTAAAGGCTGCTTTTGCCGATATGATTCCTGATACGGAGAACTTGTCTTATTGGTCAGATCTTCCAAAGGACTTGCAAGCGCATTTTGTGGAGTTGTACCGCTTGTTGTTTCCAGTGGTGCCGGGTATTGACCTACTAGGATTTGTGGGTCAACCCTATGACATGAATGTCATGTTTGCAACACAAGGCTATAAAGACACTTTCTTGAACAGCGATTTGGCGGTGGAAGTCACGCCCGCTTTATTGAAAGAAAAAAGGAGAAACAGCATAATTCGAGCAGGACTTCAAATTTTGCGAGAAATTTACGATGTTAAGGTGGAATTTGATCTTCCTGAAGTCTTTGCGTTTCGAAGTATGGACACGGGATTGGATCGCTATTTCGGGATTCAGGTTGACTTTCGCTATACCTATGTAGTAGTACATGGAGACAAACCAAAACTGTCCAACAAGCAAATTCAACAGGTATTAAAAACGCCCGATAATGAAGAGCTTTGGTTGGAGCTCTTGCCGCCAGAAAAGTTTAGTTTTCGTGGCTTTACAGTGGGGCAATTTGTTGATGTAACCCGCGTCGAGATTATATCCATTCTCAAGGACATGATGGTGGAGATAACCGACCTTGCCTCTCCTTTGGTGATTCGTCAGGGCTTGCTCCAATTGGTGCGTTCTTTTTTAAGAATGCCTGAAATTGAGATGGGAATTTCAGAAAATTTGGGTCATCATGGCGTGGACTTGCCGAACGATTTTGGACTTTTGCCAGAAGGAGGATTAAGTGCTTCGGCGACCTTTGCCAAGGGAACCATTCACCGGAAGGTATTGAAAAAAGATCGTCCTTATGTGTATGATTCGAAGGAAGAATTACATCAAACGGGCGGCATTTTATTGAACTATGCCGAAGCTGGATTCGAAAGTATTATTTTAATTCCATTGGCAGTTCCAGAGGGAAAACCGACGGTGGTTTTGGAATTGGCTTCGAAAGAGAAAGCCCGATTTACCGGTTTTCATGCGATGGAATTACAAGAATTCGGAGAGTTGCTTGCTTTAAGCGCAGAAGGAGCTATTGCCGAAATGGAGAAGCAAGTAAATCTCATTATTCAGAAAAATTATACTAGTCTGCACCCGAGTGTCCGATGGAGATTTGAGGAAGTAGTCGCCAAAAATTGGTGGAAGCAAAACGGCCAAGTGGATCCCGAAAAGTTCGAAGCCATTGTTTTTGAAAATGTGCATCCATTGTATGGGCAAGCAGATATTGTGGGTTCTTCGAAGCGTCGAAATCAAGCAATTTGTCACGACTTAAGTAAGAATTTGCAAATGGCTGAAAAGCTCTTGGCTTTTTATCAAGAGCGCATCAACTTTCATTTATTAGATGTCTATCAAGTGCGCATCGGGCGTTTCTTAGAATCTTTAAAGGCGCATTTTAATACCAGTGACGAAAATATTATTGTCGCTTTTCTCGACAACGAATTGCATCCCATTGTTCGTCAACTTTCGGAACGCTACCAAGATTTATTAAGAGAAGTTACAAAGCAATATTTTAATAGACTTGATCCGCGTCTCCATATTGTTTACGAAGAAAGAAAAGCCTACGAGGAAAGCGTAAGTCAGATTAACCAATTGATTGGTGGCATTGTGGAACGTGGCGATCATGAAATGCAAGAAGTGTTGCCACATTATTTTGAGCACTACAAAACCGATGGAGTAGAGTACAATATGTATCTGGGAGCTGCTCTTCACCCTGAAGGACTGTTTTCCGATCAATATCTACAAAATTTTCGTTTGTGGCAATTGGTGAACACTGCTGAATTGACTAGAGCTGTGATGGCGGCTAAAGAAAAGATGCCCGTTCCCCTAGAAACGGCACAATTGGTTTTTGTTTACAACCACCCGCTATCTATTCGTTTTAGAATGGATGAAAAGCGCTTCGATGTAGACGGGACTTACAATGTGCGCTACGAAATTCTCAAAAAGCGAATTGATAAAGCGACCGTCTTGGGAACAGGAGAGCGTTTGACTTTAGCCAATAAAATTGCGATTGTCTATTTGGAAGATAAGGATAAAAGAGAGTATATGGAATACCTCGATTACCTGCGAGAAAAAGGATACATCGACGAAAATATAGAGGATTTGCAATTGGATAAATTGCAGGGAGCGGAAGGTTTGCGAGCACTGAGGGTGACGGTTATACCTTCGAAGTAGTTACTTCTTTTATTCAGTAATAAATAATAAAAAAGCCTTGCTCACAATTAGTGGGCAAGGCTTTTGTACTAGTAAATAATTAGCGCTAAAATAATTTTAAATAAGGAATATTTTCAAAGGTTCCTTCTAGCGGAATTGTTTCATCTTGGGTATTACCGAAAATGCGGACTTGCACATTGAATGACCCGCTTACTACTTTGGCTTCGGTGTCATTGCTGCTAATAGTAAGTGTCCCTATTGGGTCCGTAATATCTGTTCGCCAAATATCGCCATCAGCAGATTCGAAACTAGCATCCCCTTTTTCACAAAGAGAAAAAACGAAACTAGAGTCTTGATTAGCCACTTGGCAATCCTCATTGCCAGAAGAGTATACTTTTGATCGTATGCCTTCCTCTTCAAGTTCTCGAATGTTTTGGCAATTTATGTCTAAAATACTTCCGCTTGGAAGTTCTACTTCAATATCAAGATATCGAATATCGATGCCTTCTACTTGTGAAGTTACCATTGTAGCGTATACCGTATTAATATCGGTAACGTTATAGTCGCTTTCATTGATGCTCCAAAC
>CALFBW010000262.1 GCA_937951415.1 uncultured Chitinophagales bacterium
AGATTTTGAACCTGTCAATCTCATCACCTCTTTGTCTGCATAAGCATCAAACATGGCTTGAGCATCTTCCTTTACGATGGGTCGTAAGTTGATAAGTTTGCCATATAAGATGGGCTTATCGAGTACTTTTTCTTTTGTTAATGACATATTGGATTCTTTATTTGGTAAAAATACTCTGTCTTTTTGAAATACCAGTCGCCGAAAAAGGCAAAGGTGGTGCATTCCCTATAAGCTCAATGTAAGCCCGCTTTTCTACAGCATTTATTAAGTGTAATATAGCAATATGTTCTACTAAAGTATCCTTTAATTACTTTGTACAAAATGAAGCGCTCTTTCCTCACCAAGACAGCACACTTGTATCCTATTTTTGCCTCAATTTCTTGAAGTAATGGAGTGTTCGTTGGTGAAAGCAAATTGCACCAAGCCACCATTCGCTTGTTTATATTCTTTTGTTTTTACACTTGGCGTAATTTGCCTGGAAACGGTAGAAGAAACTAATGACTTAAGGGTGTAAAATATTTTTATTATTCTTAAGTAAAAATACACTTTCGATAAATGACGGTATTGATTTAGCGGTTATTTTCCTTTCTCTGGTCTTCGTTAAAGAATATTGGAATCATCCAGCGCATTCGATAAACTTCTCCTCTTCTGTAATAAACGCTCCACTCAGGAAGTAATTTTATGACTCTGATCGCTTCGTCATTTATTAGCTCAATATTAGAAGCTCGAACCACTTGAATGCTGTCGGGTTTTACTGTCTCACCTGATTGAATAGAAATAAATACCCTTTCTGTTTTTTCTCCCAAATCAGGAATCTTACTCCAATTAATGTTTGAGTAAATAAATTTGGAAAGTGTATCATTGTCTTCAGAAAATAAAGATTTATGAGATTGCGTATTGTCGTATTCGATCTCTCGAATTAAACGCCCCTGTTTGAAAGATAAAATCAATTCCCTTTCATAAAATGAATCATAACCACTGTGCACATAATGAATTTGCGTTCCTTTGGGTGCTAGAACGTCTCCCGAAAACCATCCAGCAAAAACTCGTACATACCCAAACTCTTCCGTCAAATCAAAGTACTCAGGTACTTTACTGTAACATCCTCTTTGAACCGAGAGAAGAAACAGACTATCATTTACTACTTCCCAAGTTGCTTGATAGCCGCGATAGCAGGCAGTGCTTGTCCATTTCAAGTCGATAGCACACAAGGTTCTTTCCGCTTTTTGATCGAGATACTGTTCCAAAGGATTCGAAAAAAGCAGCATTGTATCTGCTCTGAAGATCAAAATATCGGCTACCTGCCCTGTAGCATATGTAGTAAGGGGAAAGAGTAGTGTAGATAATATTTTGAATATGTATTTCATTTTTGACTGAGTAAAAATCGTCTTCTTTTCCTTTTAAGACAAAACATTTTACTGTCTGTTCAGCGGAAATTGTTGTTCTCGATCTTAGGTGAAAACTGGATTGCCTTGGGGAGTTTGCTCACATTCCTTGCCCCAATAAAATTTCCTATATTCGCAATGATTTACTTTCTAGTAGAAATGAATGTAGATAGGATCACTTTTTGTGTATCTAAAGTTCAGAAATAAAACTTAAAGAACATGCAAGTCAGCAAAATCGCAGGTATAATACTTTTAGTGACCTTATCATTTTGGGGTTGTTCGGAATCAGCAGAGAAAGAGCAAACCAGCAAGGAACCAGCAGCAGTTCAGAAAAAAGCCGTTCAAAAAGAGGCAGTAAAAGCTCCACAGCCACAAAAGGCTGCCAGTGGCGATGTTGATGCGTATGGAAGAAAACCTGGTGATCCACATTATGGACACGGTCATGCGACGGGACAGCATCCGGGTCAAAATGCGAAAGCAGCAGAGCCAGCAGCTACAGGTGGACCTGACAAGTATGGGCGAATGCCAGGAGAGCCGCATTATGGGCATAATCACGAATAGCAGATAAACTTGTCGTTCGCTTTCTTTTATTGTTTGATTTCAATTTGCTTTGCTTCAAGTTTAGAAAGAGCCCTGGGCTTTTGCTGAGTCTTGATGCAAACCACATTTTGGAGCGCTTTTATTCCTTTATTCATCCTTTTTCGTACCAGCCGTTCCAATCGGGAGGCTCGGGATAGGTCATTTCGTAAGTAATTCTTTCGGATGCTGTCAAGCCATCCAGATAGTCAACTAATTTGAAAATGTGGTCTTCCCCATAGCCCATTCTCCATCCAATGCTATATCGTTGAATTTCAGGATAAGCCAACCAGGGCGGTAAAACGGGTTTATGGAGCTTCTTAAACTTAGCCATCTTGTTCAAAATATCTCTGGTTTCCATTAAGGCATAGCCGAGTAAGTTCAAGCCATTCCAGCGAGACGGATGCTGCGCATTTTTACTGTCTTGCGCAAGTCCGATTCCCCAAATATTATCCACTGGACTAGCTTCTACCAGTATTCGCTGTTTTGTATTTATTAAGAAATTGGCTAGCTGCTGATTTTGGCTAAACTTGTGAAAATTAGCTCTGACGACAATCTGAAATCGATGCTCTTCCCAAACTCTTTGGCTAAATCCTTTCACTTTTCTTCCTAGGGCTTTAGCCTTAGCCGCATTATCCGATTCAATAATTTGCTGGTAGATATCTTTATCTCCGAACAGTTGGGCTTTGGCAGCCATCATGTAATGTTCGGCCGTCTGGTATTCGATGCCATTGACAACAAATTTGGATTCGTACCACTGACTGAAACAAGATTTCGTTATGGTCGTCGACTTTCGATGCCCCCAAAAGAAAAGGAACTTCAGGTGTTCGCCTGCTTCGATTCTTTCCAATAAATGCTCAGTAGTATGGTTCATTTTAATCGCCCTAAATGTGATTGTCCTTCCAACAACGATTAGAATAATTCAGTTCCCTCCTACCTCAAATCTTCTCCCTTTACTTGAGATACTTTCTTGAGTTCCTTGAACCTTTTATACAAAAAAACAAGATAGGCTAAGATAAGCGGCCCTATCAATAAGACCGACAAAGTGGTCAGGAATAGCAATACCGAATAGGCCGAATCGTGGGGAGTAGGATTTCGCACTCCTCCCATAATATTAAATACTACTCTGTGAAGATTAAGGGCGGTCAGTGCTGAAATTATTAGGCATACGGGCATCAGGGTAATTGTAATTATTCTGCCGAAACTCAATTTCGTAAAGACCCTCAAAAAATAGTATAAGAGTCCCAGCCTCCATGCAGCAACGATGGCAAGAAACCAAACATTGATGGTGTTGGCTGTTTCTATGGAAAAAAAACGCTCCACTGGTATGGCATAAAAAATTGCGGGAAAGGAAGTGAGGCCAATAAAAGTTAGCACGATAGAATATTTCCACTGCGGAATTCTAAAGGGAAGAACTATTAACCAAATTACAGCCGCCAAAACAAAAATATAGATCACAGAGCCCAATCCAAGATGTTGTAAAAGGCTAGCTCCTGGGTCATCCCAATAACGCCCCATTCCTACGAACCAATTTCCGATGAGACCTGCGGTAAAATGCCATTTATTAAACAACAACATTTGCCCCCTCTCTAAGCTGAAGCCCAGCAGATTTCTTATTGACTTATATACATTCATTGTTCGAATTTCGTGCCGTGCTCATTACTACGTATCGTCTCCCGTTCTATTCGTTTTTGCCCAGTAGAACGGGTCTTACTTGAACTGATTCGAGCATTTCAAATAAAGCAGCATTCAGCATCTCATGCGGAATACGATGAGACGGACAGAGCGCCAGCCACGCAATAGGCCAGGGATATCCACCGCACAAAGCCTCGCCGCCGTCACCCAATTTTAATTCACTCTTAACGATTTCCATCTTGTAGATATCCGAATTCAATAGCAGGCCTCTAGAATTTTGCTGTTTGTATTCTTCGAAATTAGTTTCTCCTACAAATGGAATTCCTTGAGGTATTCCGTTTCCCCACCAAAATAACTGCCCTCCGCAAGCAATTTCAAACTCATCTTCAGTAGGAAGTCGAAGATTGTATTGATTCAAATAACCATCTAATTTTAGGCAAAATTCCGCAAAATTGTCGACCTCATAAATTTCGTCGGAATGCTCATTCACCAAGTCTTCTAGAGCGATGGTTGTTTTTGCTATCGAAAACTTTCCCACTGTAAGCCACCTTTGCTTTGAAAAGTGTAAATCCACATATTCCCTGTGATAAGTATTGATACTCTTCTTTGCTTCCGGTGGAATGCTATTGCTGAACCGCCATCCTAGCTGATAAGCTCCTCCCGAAATATCGATGAATTCAAAATCTTGCTGCATGCTTTGCAATGCCTTTCTATTTATTATTTATTAAAAAAGCTCTCTAAGGCTTCAACAATCGCCTTCACATCTCCCTTGTAAAAACCTGCACTATTGATGCAATTCACCTCCATGATCTTCCAGCCATCTAAAGTAAGCGCTATGTCCATCACATAGGCATCTGCCACATTAAAGTGCTCTGCCATCTTTTGCGCAAAGTCTAAGCCCTCGATAGCAACACTTTCTTCAAAGTCGATGTTTCCGTGAAATCGATAATACGAACTTGTGACCACTCTTCTTCCAACGATCCAAACGCGGGCTTCTTTCATTAAATGGTAGGAAGGAGAGACTTGAATCTTGGTTGCTTCATTGACTCTTCTTTCATTCGGGTCATTCAGCTTGTTGTATACAAAATTCTGCCATTCGATCTCTTTGAAAACTTTTCCAGTAAATATCTTGGCATCTTGACTCGGCTTAATAAAAAGTTCGGAGTCTAGAGACCAATCCAGCTCGTGATTGAAATTGACGATTTGACTGTTGTAGTTAATGGCGTTTTCTCCGTAGCCCTTAATATATTTTTCGAACTCATGATTATTTCCGTAAAAGGAACCTGGATTCCAATCAAAGTCGGCCGTCACTTTTGCCAGCTTTACTGAGCCGTAAACGAAGATATCCTTTCGATCTGTTTGCAGATCGAAATCAAGACTGTTTGGTTTAAACTCTACTTGTTCGTACTCCAGATGCAGTTCCTTCATCACGGCAAATATTTCGTCGTAACGTGGATCTCGAAATACATTCTTTTGAATTAGGTAGTACATTGAATAAAAACTCTATTTTTCAAAAAAATTAATCTAAAGTTTGCATGCTTCAATTTATACTTCTTGCCAGTTGCCACTTTTATTTATTCTTTCGCATTATAATCTGATAATCCGTCAAATCGACCGATTGCTGTAATTCATTCCAAATCAAATAATTTTGAAGCTTCTTCGGTAGTAACTTTTCCAAAAGACGCAACTTAAAGGAATCCGTTCCATATACAATTCTTACTTTCCCTTTTAATAC
>CALFBW010000263.1 GCA_937951415.1 uncultured Chitinophagales bacterium
ATACACAAAACAGCTCCCGCGGAGCGAAAGATTTAAGCTGGGTGTCCTTCAGAAAAGGCAGTAAAAGATAGTGAACTAGAACAATGAAAGTACTAGGGTATTATGCCTCAAGCACAGAGGCAAAAACGACCTCTTGCATCTAATCAAACAAGTCCAGCAAATCCTCTTTGGCCATATTCTTAAAGCTCTGTTCGTCCACCTGAATTAGATTGGAGGCCACGGTTTTCTTCCTTTGCTGAAGCAATAATATTTTTTCTTCGATGGTATTTCTACATACCATTTTGTAAGCGAACACTTTCTTAGTTTGCCCAATGCGATGCGTACGATCGATCGCCTGTGCTTCTGCCGCGGGATTCCACCACGGATCTACCAAGAAAACATATTGCGCTTTGGTAAGATTAAGTCCTGTATTACCAGCTTTAAGGCTAATCAAGAATATCTTGCAGTCAGGGTCATTCATGTAATTGTTAACCACCTCTTCGCGCTTCCGTGTTTTGCCATCTAGGTAAGCATAGGGTATTCCGAGAGCATCCAATTTCTTCTTGATGAGTTCTAGCATCTGCACAAACTGCGAAAAAACCAAGGAATTTCCATCGCCAATTTCCTCAGTGAGTTTGTAAATCAAAGACTCCACTTTGATGGATTCTGATTTTTTTCCCTTCAATTTCTTATCGACCAATAAAGGAGAATTGCACAATTGCCGCAACCTCAAAAGTCCGTCAAGCACTTTAAATTTAAGCTGACTATCCCCCTCGTCCAGAGATAGTAAATCTTTTCTTATTTGATCTTTCAGTTCATTGTACATTTTTTGCTGATGTGGCAACATATCACAATAAATAATAGACTCGACCTTGTCAGGTAAATCTTTAGCCACCTGCTCTTTCGTACGCCGCAAAATGAAAGGATGAATCAATTTAGTCAAGAGCTCGGAAGCTTCGCGATCATTTTGTTTGTCAATAGGCGTAGCAAAGTTTTGACGGAAATAGGATTGATTGCCTAATAAGCCAGGAATGGCAAAGCTGGCTTGCGCATACAAATCGAAAGTGTTGTTTTGAATTGGTGTTCCCGTTGCGCATATCTTGTAAGGACTTTGAAGTAAACGAATATTTTTATAGCGTTTGGAAGTCGGATTCTTAATAGCTTGCGACTCATCCAAAATGATATGAGAGAAAGTCTCTTTTTTTAATAAATCAATATCATTTACGACAGTACCATAAGTGCTAATGATTACATCAGCTTCCTTCAAATTATCTACAATTAAATGCCTTTGGGTTCCATGGTGTATGTGGTACGTTAAAGAAGGACAAAACTTTCTAATCTCACTGACCCAGTTAAAGATCAAACTCCGAGGAACGACAATTAATGCATTACAACTATCCGTTTCTTTTGCAGATGCAAGTAAACAAATCAACTGAAGAGTTTTACCAAGCCCCATATCATCGGCCAATATGCCACCTACCCCGGCATCTCGTAAGAAACACATCCATTGAAAAGAAGCTTCTTGGTAAGGTCTTAAAGTTGCTTGAACACTAGCAGGAATTACTTGTTTGTTCTTGAGTTTATTTAAAGAGTTCAGCATTTTTTGCTTCGAAGTTATTTCCTTGAAAACAGTCTTGTCATCTAAATCTGCCGCAAACTCTTTGAGTACGTTGAATCTTAATTTATTAATCTGTAATTTTTTGCCCGAGACTTCTGTTAGCGCCAACACTTTATTCATTTTGGCTACCCACTCTTCCGGCAAAAGTCCCAACGTTCCGTCTTGTAAGACCACGTAATTTTTCCCTTCTTTAAGTGCTTTTATCCACTCTTTTCTTTTCACCTCTTCGCCACCAAAGGATAGAGAAACATCCAATTCGAACCAATCTATCCCCGAACTCATCTGTGTCTCTATCTGAGCTTTGTAAGGGCTGAATTTATTTCTGCTTAAATCTTCCAAACCATATACTGTGATCTCCTGAGCTGCACATTGTTCGAAAAATTTTACGTGCCAGTCGTTTTCGATATAGGAGTTGGTGTCTAAATAAAATATACCTCGATTAGTAACTTGATCGGGAAACGATGGATGGAGTTGTTCGAATTCTTTCTTATAATCAGTAATCTCTTTTTCGGTGAGGTATATGATGATCCCATCATGTTGAATGCTCTTTTGTTCATAAATCGGAATATGCACCTCTTCCTTACTTAAAAAGGGTTCTAAAATAATGTGTTCTCCAGCTTCTGATAGTAAGATGCTTTTTTCACATTCATGGAAAGTGCTGAATAGTTTCGCAAGTGAATCTTCCTTTTCTATTTCGAATTTTGCTTCTAAAAAATTGATGAGTTCTAAGAAATCTTCTTTGTTTCGAGGCAGGAATTTTGTTTCTTTTTTATTTTCTAAAATTTCGGAAAGGAAAATGGTATTCACATTTTCGTACAAATAGGCAATGCTATCTATAATGACAAATTGAGGATTAAAATGTATGCTCACTCCTTCAGTAAGCTCTAATACTTTACCATCCACGATCCATATTTGAGACAATACATATAAGCCATC
>CALFBW010000264.1 GCA_937951415.1 uncultured Chitinophagales bacterium
TGCACATATCTACTCCAACCATTTTGAACAAGTTCAATTGCAATTAACTAGGGAGCCAAGACCTTTGCCGAAAATGAAAATTAACTCCTCTGTTTCTTCGATCTTTGATTTCAAATATGAAGATTTCGAACTCGTGGACTATAATCCCCATCCACACATAAAGGGAAAAGTAGCTGTTTAGTAAAAGCTCAATAAATAAAATAGCATTATGCGTATTTCTGCCATTGTTGCGACAGATAAGAATAACTGTATCGGAAAGAATAAAACGATCCCTTGGTATTTGCCAGCAGATCTAATGTTCTTCAAAGCGACCACTATGGGACATCATTTAATAATGGGGCGGGTTTGTTTTGAAGATATCGGAAAGCCTTTACCAGGCAGAACAACGGTAATCATTACCCGAAATAAAAAGTACAAAGCGAAGGGTTGTCATGTAGTACATTCCTTGGAAGCAGCATTGGAATTGGCTAAAAAGAACGGAGATGATGAGGCAATGATTTGTGGAGGAGCTCAAATTTATAAATTAGCACTGCCAATAATTCAGCGAATTTATCAAACCAGGATTGACTTAGAAGTCGAAAGTGGTGATGTGTATTTTCCTCGTTTACATCTTGATGGCTGGCTGGAAAAGTCGCGAAAAAAAGGAGTAGTTGACGCAAAAAATAAATACGAGCACGAATATTTATTACTAGAGCGCTCTTTTTAATTTCTAGTCCAAAAACAACCAGCTAATTCCAAATTTGATCGCCCTGTCCGCCATCGGGTGGTAAGGGGCAATGAAATACCCATTCCTTGCAGTTCCCAAACCTTGATTCAGATTTTCTGATCTTAGGAATAAACGAAAGCGCTTAATTTTCAGGCTCATGAAAGGGTCGATAATGGGGTAGTAGATTCTGCTTCCTTTGTCACTTAAAAAGAACTCAGCAGTCGAAGGATCAAATTGTGGTGCATTGAAGTTGCTAAAGTATTTAAATAATATCCCTGCTTGCCATTCGAGGCTTTTCCCAAAACTTGCGCTGTGAAAATACCAGCTGCTATAAATAGAAAAGCGGGGTAGAGGGATTTCGGATTTGTTACTAGTCTGTAACATGATCTTATTCTTGAAATGCCATTTTCCAAAATTTAAATGACTCTTTAATACTGCTTGACTAATTGCTGCATTATTTGCGAGTTGTTGAGGTAAAGCATTTGAGTCGAAATAACTGTAGTTAGCAATTGACCATTGAGATAATTCTATGGACCATTTATTGTCATTATCACTGACTCCCACAAGTCCTCGCATGGTTTTTACATCGGAGAATTCATTGGTCCAATTTTGATGGTTTCCGATCATTCTTTCCGAGCTGTAATATGGTCGATGTTGACTGTATTTTATTAGGGAATAAAAGCGCAACTTGTTTAAATTGTAGGCACCCAATGCCTGTACGTCAATATTGCCCTTTTGATAGCCAGTCAAAATGTACGAGCTGGAAAGTTGGTAATTTCTCCTTGCATCTAATTTGTTGTGAGCTTCTAGTGAAACAATGAGATTGTTGAGCTCTCTTTGTTCACTAAGCGAACTGCTGTCGTATTCGATAATGTGATTTATCCCAACCATCTCGTGTTCTAGGCTGGCCTTTATTCTGTGTCCAGAATCTAGTTTATTTCCGTCCTTTAGCGATTGTCCCATCCAAATAAAGGATGCCTTGTTTCTAAATTGCCAGCTATCTAATGTGTCGCTAGTGGTCGTGCTGTCGATTAAAACTGCTAAGTATTTTTCTGGATCAACGGCCAAATCAAAATAGCGGTGGTTCTCTTTGGAATAAGAATTTTCTAAACTCAAGCGCCAAGAGGGAATCAATTCTTTTAAAGTGGTGGAATCGTTCAAGGCAGTGTTGCGGTATTTTCCCCCATCCCAATACTGTAATACTCTGAAGCTTCGATTAATGTCGGTGCGTTTGGCTTCCTTTATATTGACTTCGGCCAAATCTCGACGAATCAAAGCCGATAGCAAAAATATTTCGGTATCCACTAACCCTCCATTTTGTTCGCGGTCGTGTTTATTCCAAATGAAGCTGCCCAATGCGCTGTAGCGGCGATTGGCAGGTTGCCACCAAAGGTTCATCGCCAAAGCATGTCCAGACGTTCTTTGACGATCAAAAAAGCCATCACTTGAATTCCGTCGATAATCGATACTCACATTTAGACTCCTTGTGATGTTTTGAGCATGCAGGATGTTGAAACGTTGCTCAGCATTTAAGCCTAAGGCATAATGCATTTCCGTAACTGGAGCAAGGCAATTGAAGTAGCGAATATTATCTGGTCGAAAGAGATAATGATCAAAACTTCTGAAGCCGAGTTGAAAACCGGTTTTTCTTCGATCTTGAAAGAAAAAATCTAAATGCGCTTGACCTGCATTTCCGAGATATTGCGAATGCCCTAAAGGAAGTTCTACAATGTCGAAGTACTGAAAATCACTCAGTAGAGTATCAATTTGCTGCCACTCAGGAAAGTCTGTGCTTTCCGTGTATTTGATTCTCTGATATAAGCCATCAAAGTCGAAAGTGTCTTTTACTAATATCTGTCCTTCTAGATTTCCAGACAGGAATCCTAAAATGAAGATCGCAAGAACGGTGATGACTATTTGAGAGCTTTTCAAAAATAAAATTTTCAAACAAAGGAGCAATTTCTTAACAACTGAATCACAAAGGCGCTAATAACTATAAAGCTACTCTATGATGATTTTTGAGGTATATGGTTTATTATTTATTTCATATTGTATGAAATAGACACCTTTGGCTACAGAATCTTCTAAGGTAAATCTGTTTTCGTTTTGCTCCTCCCATGTTAAAATCCTTTTTTCTTCTATAGAGAATAGTTGAACATTCGAGGGATTTCCTTCGGTCGATTTAATCTGAAAATCTTTACGGATAGGGTTGGGGTAGATGGTTATATCAGTATTGACAAAATTATTTATACCCATACCTACTGTGTCAATAATTTCTTCTTCAGGATAGCTAGCGTCTAAAACATAAAGCCCTTCCTGCATATCTGAAAGTAGAATTTTGCCGGACTCGAAAGTGCAGTACACCCCCCAGTTCCCCCTGTAATATTGACCTCTGTTTTCGAAAGAGGTTTCGTAATTACCTGCCTCATAGATACTGTCCGTGTTTGCGATATTGTACACTTTTAAGCCGTCAGTGTAATAGCTGATGTATAGGTAGTCGCCAGTGATCATGAGGTTGTGTGGGATTTCGAGATCGTCTTCGCTTTGTACTCCAAAAACATTATCGACAAAAATATCATCGAAATTTTCGAGGTTAACGGTTTTTATTTTTAAACCCCAGTTTTCATCGGCCATCATGTACCGCTTTCCGTCATCGGTAAGCCAGCCTGAGTGATTATATCCTTGTCCAAATTCGCTGTACTCTTCCAGCCATCCTACGACTTGCGGATCATCTATGTTGTTAAAGTCCATAATTAAAAG
Source organism: uncultured Chitinophagales bacterium (assembly GCA_937951415.1). GTDB lineage: Bacteria > Bacteroidota > Bacteroidia > Chitinophagales > UBA2359 > CALFBW01. The sequence goes on from CALFBW010000264.1 coordinate 3,467, forward strand.
CCCGTCTGCTGCGCTGTTTAAGTAGGCGGTGTCATTTATTACATAAACATCATGTGGATAGAAATAATCGCTGGGGCCCCAAGTCAAAAGAAGTTCTGGACTTGCTGGTTCCTTGATGTCGTATATCTGTAAGTGAAAACTAAAGAAATCACTGGTTCGTCCTCCGCAAACATACATCCTAGCAGAACTCGTATCAATGAAAATATTATGGGAAGCGCTAAAAAGTTCATCCGAATCATAAACAACGATGGCTGTATCAGGCATAGCATTCATGTCCACAATCTGCAGGGTGCTTACAGCAACTCCTTCGTCACAAACCATGTATAAGTAACCATTGTAGTCGTGATAGTCTCTGTGAATAACGCCTGGGCCCTGATAAGCTCCGGGGATATTTAAAATTGGTTCCTCGGAACCATCTTCCGAAAGATCAAAAATATGCGTCCCGTAGGTACTCCCAATAATACCGTATTCCCGGTCATTGATCTTCATACCCCAAACTTCATTGTACACATTCAAATGTGCATTGCTTGCCACTAAACTTGTGTCTGCCCAATGGAAATCTAATTGAAAGTTTACTTCTGGATCTTGTGCTTGAAGGCAAAAATTGCCAATTAGGATTAAGAGGGAATAGAATAAATGCTTCTTCATAATTAGGTGTTTGATCATTTATCCAATGGGAATATGATCAATGAGTTGTCGAATTACAGCTGTCATTTTTGGTTCTGCTTCCATTGCTACGGCAATGACCTCTTCTAGGGTGACAGGTTCTAATTCTTCCACTGGAATTCCTTTGTCGGTGATGACTGAAATTCCGAAAATTTCTAAACCGCAATGTACGGCAACTAGAACTTCTGGTACTGTACTCATACCGACACAATCTGCGCCAATTGTGTGCAGCCATTTGTATTCAGCTTTGGTTTCCAAATTTGGACCTTGAATACTGCAATAAACGCCTTCGTGCGCTGTGTAATCGGCACTCGCTGCTATCTCCAGTGCGCGCTTGCGCAAACGAGGACTGTACACTTCAAATAGGTCTGGGAAGCGTGGTCCCATTTCATCCAAGTTTTGACCGCGCAATGGATTTTCAGGTTGTAGGTTGATGTGATCAGAAATCACTACTAAATCGCCCTTATTGATCGAAGCGTTTGTACTTCCAGATACATTGCTAACAATTAATTGCTCTATACCTAATGTTTTCATTACACGAACGGGGAAGGTGACCTGCTTCATGCTATAACCTTCATAGTAGTGGAAACGGCCTTGCATTACAATTACTGGCATTTTCCCAATGTGCCCAAAAATCAAGCGTCCCGAATGACCCTCTACCGTAGAAACTGGAAAGTGTGGAAGATCTTCGTATGAAATTTCTTCACTAATTTTTATTTCTTCAATTAAACGACCTAAGCCAGTTCCTAAGATGATTCCCAATTGCGGCTCAATGCTCACGCGTTCTTTTATGAAGTCCGAACACGCATTTATTTTACTCATCCATTCACTCATATACATACTTATTTAGCCTGTTATTTCTCTTTTATTGCGCATTAAGTGCAGAGATTTTGTGTTTAAAAGCTTCTTCGCCTTCAATGAAACAACAGGATATTCCTATAACGTAAATCGGAAGTTTTTCCTTTGCAATCCAAGCTTTTAATTCTAGGAGTCTAATGGCGTCCTTTTCAGTCGTCAAAATGATTCCCTTGGGATTCTGCTTCAAAAATACTCGAAAGGCTTCGGCCAAGTCCGTTTTCGCAAAGACATAGTGATCGTCAAAGCATAAATGTTCAAGTAATTGATAGTCTTGTCGAACTTTATCCAATAAAGGTTTTGGTTTGGCAATTCCTGTAAGCAATAGCACGCTTGTAGTCTTGTCTATTTTTAGTGTTTTTTTTCGATCTAAAAGAGCATAAGCGCAATGATATTCTAGGCTAGAAAAAGCAATTTCACCAACAGTTCTACCTGTATGCTTATAGAAAGATGCCCGTTCCCCTTTAGTTATTCTACTCGGGCATTTTGTTACTAGAAGAAAATCTGCCTCTTTGGCTCTTTCAGCTAAATCTCGCAAACTGCCTTTTGGAAATAAATGATTGGTGAAATATGGTTCTTGGTAAGATGTAAGCAAAATCTGATGATCTACTTGAAGCTGCCGATGCTGAAAATTATCATCCAAGACTACACACTTAATCTTTGGAGATCGCCTTTGTAGATACTCCATTCCTTTGTTTCGATCGCTACTTGCAACGACATGCACATTAGGAAATTTTTGCTTGATCTGAAGGAGTTCATCGCCACTTTCTGCGAAGGAGCTGTCCACTCGAATTTCTTGAAGCGATTTAGAGTTCCGACCGTAACCGCGACTTAGAACAGCCAAATCATCTCCTTCACCTAAATAGCGCAAAAGATATTCTACTAGAGGCGTTTTCCCTGTTCCTCCCAAATCTAAATTGCCAACACCAATCGTTTTTAAAGGGTGTTTTCTAGAAGAGAAAATCTTATGATCAAAAAGAAAGTGGCGGATTCTCAAGCCAAGAGCGTAGAATGGAGAAAGGAAGCCCCAATGTTCATAGGGGTGCTTACTTTGCTTTGAGTCATCCTTTCCTAGCATACAACAAAGTTACAGCAGTTAAAGGCATTAATCTGCTTGCTTTCAACAGCTCTTGAAGAAGGCGAAAAAGACCAAATGGCGCTATCTTCGACAAAAAATCTCATGAAAATTGGAGCAGTTCTTAGCTGTTTGGAGGCGCTTGCACCTACCGCTTATCAAGAAAGTTATGATAATGCTGGTTTGATTGTAGGTGATCGTTCGATGCAATGTACAGGAGCATTGTTGTGCTTGGATTCAACAGAAGAAGTGATTGATGAAGCCATCGAGAAAGGTTTGAATCTGGTCATCGCTCATCATCCTATTGTTTTTTCGGGTCTTAAACGGTTTACTGGAGCCAATTATGTAGAGCGGACCATAATGAAGGCGATCAAACATGATATTGCCGTCTATGCTATTCACACCAACCTCGATAATGTACATAATGGCGTGAGTGCTAAAATTTGTGAGAAGCTAGGTTTAATAAATACAAAAATTCTCTCCCCGAAAACGCAGTTGCTGCGCAAACTGATTTTCTATGTACCAAAAGCAAATGCCGATCAAGTTCGAAAAGCAGTTTTTGCAGCTGGTGCAGGGAAGATTGGAAATTATGATTGGTGTAGTTTCAATGTGGAAGGTCGTGGTACTTATCGACCACTCGAAGGTGCAGAACCTACTGCGGGGAAAGTTGGGCAATGGGAACAAGTCGAAGAGACGAGAATCGAGTTAGTTTTTCCAAAATCCATTCAAGGAAAAGTGCTAGCTGCGCTGAGAGCCAGCCATCCCTACGAAGAGGTGGCGCATGAGATCATTGTTATCGAAAATACTTGGCAGCAAGTGGGTGCAGGAATGATTGGCGATTTGCCAGAACCTATGGAAGCTATGGTCTTTTTGAAGAACATGAAGGAGCAAATGCAAACGGCTTGTGTGAAGTACACGAAATTGCTCGATAAACCGATTCGGCGAGTAGCAGTTTGTGGTGGCTCTGGTGGTTTTTTACTGCGAACAGCTATTGCCTCAAAGGCCGATATCTTTATTACCGCAGACTACAAATACCACGAATTTTTCGATGCAAATGGACGAATTGTAATCGCAGATATTGGACACTTTGAGAGTGAACAATTTACGGCAGAGCTTTTGTATACACATTTAAAGGAAAAAATGGGTAATTTTGCACTCGTTTTTTCCGTGGTTCGGACAAATCCAGTAAACTATCTTACATGACAAAAAACATTGAGCTAACCGTAGAAGAGAAATTGCAAAATCTCTTTGGTTTACAAAGCATTGATTCTCAGATTGATGAAATCAAGGTACTAAGAGGAGAGTTGCCAATGGAGGTCAATGATCTCGAAGACGAAATTACGGGTCTTCAATCGCGCGTAAGCAAGTTGGAAGATGAAATCAAGGGACTTCAGCAATCAATTTCAGACAATGAGAACGGTATTTCGGCAGCAAAAGCGCTGGTAGAGAAATATGAAGGCCAACAGGGTAACGTTAAAAATAATCGAGAGTTTGATGCTTTAACGAAAGAGATTGAGTTGCAAAACTTGGAAGTTCAACTTTCAGAGAAGAAGATTCGAGATGCCAATACAGAAATAAAAGGCAAAGAAGAGTATTTAACCACCTCACAAGAGAAGCTATCTACTCGTGAAGCCGATTTGGTGCGTAAGAAACTCGAACTGGAAGAGATTGTTGCCAAAACAGAAAAAGACGAAGCGAAGCTAACTAAGAAATCTACTTCTCAACAAAAGAAGATCGAAGATCGCCTTTTAGTGGCTTATCACAGAATTCGCAACAACTACCGAAATGGCTTAGCCGTAGTTACCATCGAAAGAGATTCTTGTGGTGGTTGCTTCGCTAAGATTCCACCCCAGCGTCAGTTGGAGATTCGTCAACGTAAGCGTTTGATTTTATGTGAGCACTGTGGACGTGTT
>CALFBW010000265.1 GCA_937951415.1 uncultured Chitinophagales bacterium
GTGCAGGATACAACGACCTTCGAGAAAATTACTCGAGGCAGCAGTACGGAGTTGGGTTTGATCAAATCAGTGATGAACAAAAGAGGGAAGTTCGAGAAGAATACCCACTTAAGTTATCGGAAGCTGACCAAACTGATTTCGGAGCTAAGTAATTAATTCCTGAAACCTTAACTAAGAGAAATCAAAGATTATGATTCGTAAAAAAGGAGGAAAAGAGACCCCAGCTATATCAACGGCTTCATTGCCAGATATCGTTTTCATGCTTTTGTTCTTCTTCATGGTAGTAACCGTGATGAGAGAAACGGAGCAGAAAGTAGAGGTCAAATATCCTAAAGCAACGGAATTAACGAAGTTGGAGCAAAAATCACTGGTTACATATGTATATGTGGGCCCTCCAACCAACGCATACAAAAAGCAATTTGGAACCGCTCCGCGGGTTCAGTTGAATGATGCGATTGCAGATGTAGAAGACATCAGAACTTTTGTGCAAAACGAACGTTCGAAAATGGATGAAAACATGCAACGTAAAATGATCACTTCACTAAAAGTAGATGCCGATACTAAAATGGGTATCATCTATGATGTGAAGCAAGAATTGAGAAAAGCAGATGCACTAAAAGTGAACTACTCCGCTGTAGTTCGTGCTGGTGATCTTTAGCAATAAAAGAGCTGAGACTCTCTTAACAGATATACTAAGCCGATCCTTTGTGGGTCGGCTTTTCTTTTTATAAATAAATAGTTCAGATTATAATAAATAGTTCAGAACAGCTCCAATTCAAGTAACTCCAGCCATAAGTCTCAAACACTCGGCCTTCTATTGTGGCAGATTCCATCCTTCTTCTTATCTTAACGATTCCGTAAAGAAAATTAACCGAGCAAGTATAAATGGCAGAATTTAGGAGACTCTTTGATGTACTCGATTATCAATTGAAAAAATTTCCTCTCGAAGATGCGCTTTGCAGAAAGCAAGTCGATGGAGGCTGGGTAAAGTACAGTACTGAAGCAACAAAACAAGTTGTAGATAAATTAAGCATTGGATTACTCGCGGCTGGAATAAAAAAGGATGACAAAATAGCCATCATCTCAGGAAATCGACCCGAATGGAACTTCCTCGATTTAGCGCTTTTGCAAATAGGGGCTGTAAATGTTCCGATTTACCCTACCATTACTCCAAAAGAGTATCGCTTCATTTTTAATGACGCTGAAATAAAAATGTGCTTCGTTGAAAACGAAGAACTCTATAAAAAGGTAAAGGAAATCGAGGCAGACGTCGAATCGCTAATAGCCATTTATTCCATCAACGATTTAAGTGGTGTAAAGAATTGGAAACAACTCGTTGAGGCTGGCGAAGGAAAGTCTGTCGATGAAGTCCGAGCAATAAGTGATACCGTAGATCCGATGGATCTTGCTACAATCATTTATACTTCTGGTACAACAGGAACTCCCAAAGGTGTAATGCTATCACACAATAACATTGCTGCCAATGTACGCAGTGTTTGTGCCACCTTACCGCTTGAGGCTGGAAATAAAAACCTCAGCTTTCTTCCATTGTGTCACATCTTCGAACGAACAGTAATCTATACGTATATGTACAGTGGCTGTCGCGTTTACTATTGTGATCAACTAGACAAAGTAGCGGACTTTTTAAAAGAAGTCGGACCCCATTACTTTTCGACCGTTCCTCGACTACTGGAAAAGGTATTCGACAAAATCATGGCTACCGGAAACGCATTGACGGGAACCAAGAGAAAGCTATTCTTCTGGGCAATGGATTTAGGCCAAGAGTGGGATTACAGCAACAAGGGCTTTGTTTACAATACCAAGTTGGCACTTGCTCGTAAGTTGATCTTTAGTAAGTGGAAAGAGGCTTTGGGCGGCAATGTCTTAGGCATCATTACTGGAGCCGCGGCTCTACAAGCAAGACTAGAGCGGGTTTTCAATGCTGCAGGAATTCCGGTAAAACAAGGCTATGGAATGACAGAAACTAGCCCTGTACTGACCATTAGCCGCTTCGATGAAAGTGATGCAAGAATAGGAACGGTAGGAAGAGCCATTGATGGTGTAGAAATTAAAATTGATCCTAAAACCAAAGAAATTTGTGGACGTGGTCCCAACATTATGATGGGCTATTACAAACGTCCAGATGCAACTGCCGAAGTAATTGATTCGGAAGGCTGGATGCATACGGGCGACTGTGGCGAATTCATTGATGGGAAATACTTAAAAATCACCGATCGAATCAAGCAACTCTTCAAAACTTCTGGAGGAAAATACGTTGCGCCAGGACCGATTGAAAATAAATTTGCAGAGTCTACATTTATTGAGCAAATCATGATCACTGGTATTGATCGCAAATTTGTAGGGGCCCTTATCACTCCGTCGGTAGATGCTCTCACAACTTTCTGTAAAGAAAAAAACTTGGATACCTCTGATTTGGAATGCATGTGCTCACATGCCGAGGTTCTTCAGAAATTCCAGGAAATTTGTGATGAGTACAATGTCAATTTCAGTAAGGTGGAAAAAGTAAAACGTTTTAAGATTTTACCTACAGAGTGGACAATCGAAGGAGGAGAAATGACACCGACGATGAAGCCCAAGAAGAAATTTATTCGAGAAAAATACGCCAGTGAAATCGAAGAAATTTACGATGTCTAAATAATAAAAACGCCTCTCTCTACAGACCATTTACTTGGTCATAAGCGCTACCATTTTATTGGTAGCGTTTTTTATTTATACTTGATTTCGTCACTAAAATTTTACAGCAAAACCAACATAAGGAACACCAACTATCCAATCACTTGAAATGCTAGAGTTGTTTATTAATCCCAAATCGGCAGAAAGTACCGCCGCCTGAAATCTCAATCCGTAACTAAGTAAATAACCCCAATCCGAATCAAATCGACTAACATAATTCTCGGAAACAAAACTCACGCGATTACTGAGTTTAGCCATTCCAGACAAATTAAAAACTGTCAACAAATCGGAGTCTCCAGTCGCAAAGGCCATTCCTATTCCTGCCGTTATATTGTTTTGCGGACTTCCGTAGCTTATCTGAGGAAGAAAGGCCGCTATGCCCGCCCAACTGTCCCAAGTAACGCCCACATAGGCAATATTCACACCTAAACGAAGATTGTTCTGAAGAGGCAAACTAAACTTGGGAATAATGGCAAAATAAGGGTGCCCTTGCGACAATGAATAGAAATCCATGGCTGCTCCAATCGAAAAATAATCGGTAATTCCGAAGTGTACAGAATTAACAACTAGATAGCTGTTTTGATAATATCCTTCTCCCTTCCGTAAACCGAAACCTGAAGAATTAAT
>CALFBW010000266.1 GCA_937951415.1 uncultured Chitinophagales bacterium
CATGAACTCGGCCTTGGAAATGCCTACATGGAAAAATCCCAATTCGCGGGCCTTCGCTTTTATTTGCTCTGACTTTGTCATTGTTCGGGAAAGGTCAAAGCCTTTTTACTATTTAAAGTCGACCAACTCTACTTCAAAAATCAAGACAGAATTAGGAGGAATGGTTCCCATATCTCTAGAACCATAACCCATGCTTGAAGGAACAAAAATGGTTCCTTTACCGCCTTTTCCGTAAAGCGGAATGCCTTCTGACCAGCCTTTAATCACACCGCCGGCCTTAAATGAATAGGGTTTGCCTCTTTTGTGAGACGAATCGAACTCTTTACCATTTAGTAAAGTTCCTCGGTAATGCGCAGACATTAAGCTGTTAGGCCCTGGCTTTTCACTCGAACCCGCTTCTTCTACGGTATAATACAAGCCAGACTCCAAGCGCTCGGCTTTGATGTTGTTGCGATTGAGGTAGTCCACGATCAAAGCATCGTCAATTTCGGCTTGTGAGGCTCCCGGTTGCAGAGAATCTACCGCCGCGGTTGGGCTTCTTGGCTCTTGACCGCAAGAAAGTACCAAAAGAAAAGACAATAGTAGGAAACAGTTTTTCATTTTCAATGTTTTAAACAAAAGTAAGCAGTGAATCTTGGACAAAGCATAATTCGTCAAAATGATGAATCTTTGTAAAGGTGTTCCTGGCCATTTATTATGAAAGAAGAAGAAAAAAACACGGAACAAGAGGCTAAAAAGGTGTGGGTAAATCCGATAGATCCGGATAAAATCACCACTAGTCCCTCTACCCTTCCTTATGCACACACTTTGAGTGGAGCCGTTATTCGTCCAACGAAAGAAGGGCAAATAAAAAGTCGCGCAGTAAAATCCATGGAGCTTCAGACCAATATTCAGTTGGATCAGATTAAGGAGCAAATGGCTTTGTTGGCAGAACAAGCTCGAAAGCTGCAAGATCGCCAAGAGGTTTCTATGCAGATTTACAATGCTCGAATACCTTTTGAGCCTGTAATCAATAAAGTGTATCATTTATACCTAAAAAAGGATGGAAAGCGCATTTTGTCCTTGATTGGTCCCGAGCAATGGGGACGGAGTTTCAAGTATGAAGCATTTGTTGCTACGGTGAAACTATTGGGCGACCACACTTGGGAAGTTTTGAAAACGGCAGAGCAATGAGTCGTTACGCCATTACAGACATTCACGGCTGCCGAGAAAGTTTTATGCATTTATTGGCAAAAATTGACTTCAAAAAGAAGGACGAATTGTTCCTTCTAGGGGATTACATAGATCGTGGGCCTGATAGCAAGGGTGTATTGGACGACATTTTCCAATTGAAAACGGCTGGCTATAAAGTGCATTGTTTGCGTGGAAATCACGAAGAAGGTCTGTTGCATGCATTGATCGATAGCGATCAGCAAGCGCGTTGGATTAAGAGTTGGGGCGGACAGCAGACGCTCGATAGTTTTCCAGCACAGTCTGTTTCTGACATTCCAACTGCCTATTTTGATTTTATGCAAAACCTCCCTTATCACATTGAATTGGAGGATTACATCTTAGTGCATGCTGGCTTGGACTTCAGTAAGGAAAATCCACTAGAAGACAAACAAAGCATGATTTGGATTCGCCGTTGGAAAAAGGATGTGAATAAAGACTGGCTACAAGGGAAAATAATCGTTCATGGGCACACACCGATTTCCCGTTGGGAGATCGAAGTTCAGAAAGAACAAGTAAAAGAAGTGCCGGTGCTAAACATAGATGGCGGCTGCGCTTACAAGGCTCAAGCAGATCGTGGCTATTTGGTGGCACTAGCCCTAGATACACAAGAGCTCTACTTTCAAAGATGCACGGATGCCGTTGTTGGTCCTTTCTCATAGGATCCCAAGTCTCTCCTAACTTAATTTCTTGAGATTTATTTCTTGAATGCAGGAACTGTAAATAAATACAGTGGATAACTGTTTGATCTCCCCTTTTATAAATGGCGAATCCCACAGTGAGCAGTTCTGTGGGATTCTAACAAAGGATATAGAAATAAATGGAGTGTAAAGAACTTCACTGTTGCAAAACAACAGCTTCGCCCTTCATACAATGTTAAGACTGTAAACCGACAATAAAGTCATTCATTGTGGGAACTTTTTTTGGTAAAAAGTTGAAAAAGACGGAAATAGCAGTAGTGCTCGTTGCGTAAAAGTAGGTACAAGGCATAGAAAAGCCCTAAATACTGCTGTATTTAGGGCTTTGGAGATTGTGATTGAGCTGGGGCTCGAACCCAGGACCCACGCCTTAAAAGGGCGTTGCTCTACCAACTGAGCTACTCAATCTCCGTTTGGAAGGGCAAAGATAATAGCCTTTCGAATAAAAACAATAAAAGTGAATAACTTTTACTGAATAATTACGCCAATGGCTTCAAAAGTCAGTTCTTCCTCTGGCTTTGTGATTTTTGCAATTTCTTCTGCAGACTCACCAGCGTCCTCTGCATAGTGTCTTAGCGTCTCAACTGAAATCGTTTCTACTTTCGCAATTCCTTCCATGATGGCTGTTTTTCCTGCGACATCTTTAGGCACAAAGAAGCCGTAGTCTTTAAAGGTGACGCGCATTTCCTGCTCTCCATCTTTTATGGTCATCCAGCAGCCTTTTACTGCACAAACATCGGAGATCTCGCCTTTCACTTTCACGGCACCTGATCCCAGCTCACTCACCTTTTGTGAGATGGCATTAACAGGCACTGCTCCGTCGGGTGTAATTTCCACGCCATAGTGTCCAGGTTTGTTGCTATAAACAGGAGCTGCCTCTTCACTACCATCCGCAGTAACTGAACTACTCGTTTTTGAATTGCAGGCTGCCAAAAACAAAATGGCAACCATTAAGAGTAAACTTGTCCAATTTTTCATTGTATTTCCTTTTCTTTTCTAGGTTCTTTCAATAAAAGTAAAAAATACCACAGACCGTAAGCCGGATTCTGTTCTCATTGGCAATAAATTGCCTTGGAGCCCCGCCATTTATCTAGACCAACAGTTGCCCATTGGTTCTATCGATCTACCCTCCAATCTGCGCCGAAGCTTTCGAGCGAGCAGCTCTCAAAGACTGGTATACATGATCTTTCAACCCGCAAGGTTTACCCGAACTCAAATTCACATCCAAGCCCTGTGCGCTCTTACCGCACATTTTCACCCTTACCCTATTGCTAGGGCGGTAATTTTCTGTGGCACTATCTGTCAACACCCGAAAGTGTCGCCCTCCCGTTAGGAGGTACAGTTGCTCTGCGTTGTCCGGACTTTCCTCTTCCCGCAAGCGAGAAGCGACGGAGAGGTCTGTGGAACTGCAAAGGTAGGTGGAAAGTTTAGAAATGGGATAAAGATGGAAATAAATGGAGGGCGAGAAGGAACAATATATTTTCTAATTTAACTACGATAAAAACTGCCTGTATTTCCAGCTAAACAACTAATTTTATTATCAGGGTAAATCAAAACTTCGCCATACATCCAATAGACCGAATACCTGGAAGAGCAATATTCGAAAAAAAAGATCATGAAAAATTTAACAGTTCGTTTAACTGGAGTCCTAACAACTCTATTATTGATATTCATTACAGCATGTGGCAGTGATGATAGTGCTAATTCCTGTGCTCCTTGTC
>CALFBW010000267.1 GCA_937951415.1 uncultured Chitinophagales bacterium
AATTTTTCGAAGAACTCGATGGTCTTTTGGTAGGTCGCTGCATCAATGGCTTGATCCTTTTCGGGCTTAATCATTTCCAAATAATCCGAACAGAAGTCCGACCAGATGAAAGAATAACTCACCTTTAATATTTCTGAAAAACGATATTGATCGTAGTATTTTTCAATGGTTTCTAAAGTCTGATTGAACTTGTTTTCAAACCATTGAATAGCCGCAGAATTGTCTTTGTTCTCTCCTTCTTTTACTTCCCAACCTTTCACCAATCGACAAGCATTCCATATTTTATTCGAGAAATTTCTTCCCTGCTCACAGAGTTTCGTGTCGAATAAAAGATCACCACCCGCTGGAGAAGCCATAAGCATTCCAACCCGCGTTCCATCGGCGCCATATTCTTCAATCAACTTCAAAGGGTCAGGAGAATTCCCCAAGGATTTTGACATTTTTCGTCCTTTCGGATCGCGAACCGTTCCCGTATAATAAACCGTGTCGAAAGGTTTTTCGCCTTTGTATTCGTAACCCGCCATGATCATTCTAGCAATCCAGAAAAACATGATATCGGGAGCTGTAACTACGGCCTTAGTAGGGTAGTAGTAGTTCACTTCTTCTTCAGTTTCGAAGCCGTCAAAAACAGAAATGGGCCACAACCATGAAGAGAACCAAGTGTCTACCACGTCTTCATCTTGCTTGAGGTCGCTGGCTTGAAGCTCTGGGCGATCAAAAGTTTTACGCGCTAATTCCAAGGCCTCTTCAGCCGTTTCCGCAACAACAAATTCTTCTTCACTTAGGTAATAAACAGGAATACGTTGTCCCCACCACAATTGACGACTTACACACCAGTCCCGTACGTTTTCCATCCAATGGCGGTAGGTGTTTTTCTGATGGGCTGGAACAAACTTCACATGGTCGTTCATCACATTTTCCAAAGCGGGCGCCGCCAGTTCTTTCATTTGCAAAAACCACTGTCTGGTCAATCTGGGCTCAATGACAACATGAGTTCTTTCACTGTAACCCACTTTATTATTGATTTCAGCAACTTTGACCAATGCGCCAATGCGCTCCAATTCAGCCACCGCAGATTTTCGTGCTTGAAAACGCTCTTCACCTACAAACAGCCCCGCGGTCTTATTGATGTGCGCCGTCTCTGTAAAAATATCGATGGTTTTTAAGCCATGCCGTTTTCCAATTTCGTAATCATTCACATCATGCGCAGGAGTAACTTTCAATGCTCCGGTTCCAAATTCCATATCCACATAATCATCAAAAATCGCGGGAACTGGACGATCCACCATCGGAACAATCAAATTCTTGCCCTTCAAATGCAGGTAACGCTCGTCTTCCGGATGGAAACAAACCGCCGTATCTCCTAGAATGGTCTCTGGTCTCGTGGTGGCTATAGTCACGTACTCATCTTTGGTGCCTTCTACCAAGTACCGCACATGATAAAGCTTCGACATCGACTCTTTGTGGTAAACCTCTTCGTCCGAAACTGCCGTGAGGGCAGAAGGGTCCCAATTGGTCATTCGATAACCGCGGTACATTTTGCCTTTGTTGTACAAATCAACAAACACCTTCACCACCGCTTTCGATAATTTGGGCTCCATCGTGAAACGCGTGCGCTTCCAATCACAGCTACAGCCCAACTTACGCAATTGCTTGAGAATAACACCTCCGTACTCTTCTTTCCACTCAAAAGCGTGTTCTAGAAAAGCTTCTCGACCGATGTCGCGTTTGTCGATGCCTTGCTCTTTTAATTTTTTTACGACTTTAGCTTCCGTAGCTATGGAAGCATGATCGGTTCCCGGAACCCAACAAGCATTATAGCCCATCATTCGGGCACGGCGAATCATGATATCCTGAATCGTGTTGTTCAAGATATGTCCCATGTGCAAAACACCGGTAACATTCGGAGGAGGAATACAAATGGTATAGGAAGGTCGTTCGTCGGGAACGGAATGAAAAAAATCATTTTCTTCCCAGTATTTATACCACTTATCTTCTATGTCTTTGGCTTCGTAGTTCTTCGTTATCGTACCCATATTGCTATTCTCTCAAATTTTCAGCCACAAAGATAGTGGTAACGAACAGCAATCACTTTAATATTTAAACTTGTGGAAATTCAGAGTCAATTAATCGCATTCAATCTTTACTTCTACACGCCGATTTTTACCTCTGCTAGGATTGTCTTTGTCTTTAACGATCGGTAAAGTACCACCGAATGCCTTGGTTTTTATGCGGTGCTCTTTGATGCCTTTTTTTACCAATAATTCCTTTACGCGCTCTACACGCTGTTCCGAAAGTTCATGGAGCCACTCCTTGTTTTTACTCAAAAAGTCGGTGTGCCCATAAAGCTCAATACTGGCATCGTTCGATTTCAGGAAATCGATAAGTACCTCTAAATATTCTTTTGCCGACTTTTCTTTTGTAAATGAACTACTGTTAGGTTTAAAAGTGAGTTTAGATAGCTCTAAAGTTTTCCCGCATTCAATATCACTAGCTTTTCTAAGCGCCTTTTGTTGCACTACAGGAGCTTCTTCGACTATTGGTTCTTCTTCGACTTCTTCAACTGGAGGTTTTGCATCTTCTTTGGCTAAACCAAAGTACCGGACAATGTCGGCATCTTCCTCTACTTCAATTTGAAATTCAGAAGCTTCAGAAGTGATTTTGTAACCTTCTGGAGGAACACAACTGAGGCGATATTTAGCAGGTTCTACATAAAAAATACTATTTCCAGTGTCATCAGTGAAACTGTAAAAAGCTTTTGGTTGAAGTAATAAAACTTGGTCAAATTTCAAGGGTTCTTCCCGTTCGTATGTTCCATTCAAGTTCAAATCTTCGTAACAAATGGCTGTAATGCGCGGAGGAACTTCTTTCAGTTTTATTAACCAATAATCGTAGAAACCTTTCGTGTCTTTTACATCAGCGTTGGAAGAGTTTGTGTAGCCTGCAACAATATAACCTGCATCGAAGGTCTGCGAAATAGAAAAAGCTTCGTCTTTTGCAGTTCCCCCTAAGCTTTTCTCCCAAATCGCGTTGCCAGATTCGTCTAGTTTTACCACCCAGATATCTTTATCACCTTTCGCCTTCTTTACCATTCCATCTTGGGAGTTTGTACTACCAGCAATGATGTAACCGACATTCGGGACCACATCAATCGAATAAGCGGTTTCAGATAAAGAACCACCGTAGGTCTTTGACCAAACAAGATCTCCTTTGCTGTTGATTTTCATGGCAAAAGCGTCAGTTGCTCCAGCATTTGCAGAAAAATCGGTATCAGAAGAGGCAGTGCTCCCCGTTAAAATATACCAACCGCCAGTGATGCTTTTAATATCGTAGCCGCGGTCGTCTTCCATACCTCCATAGTTTTTTGACCACTCCTTTTTCCCGCTGGCATCATATTTAAAAAGGACAATGTCATTTTTCCCATTGTTTCGGTAAAGACCGTTGGTCGCAGCATCGCTTTCTCCTAGGAATACACAGCCGCCGTCTGCGGTCGCGAGCACTGCGTTTGCAACATCTGTCCCCGCTGATCCAGATGCGCGCTGCCAAACCAATTTGCCCGTTTTGTCGAGCTTTACCAGCCAAAAATCTTCTTTTCCTTTATGGCGATTTCCGGCGCAATCTCCATCAGAAGAACTAGTACTCCCCGCAACAAAAATACTTCCGTCGGCGCCCATTGAAACACTATTAGCTCTCTCGTTTTCTGATCCACCCAAACGGGTTTGCCAGAGCAATTCACCGTATTCACTCAAGTGAATCACCCAAAAGTCTGCTTTTCCACTTTTTCCTGCTTCATCTCTTACAGCCGAACCATCGTTCGAGAAACTGGTTCCAGCTACGATGTAAGAACCGTCTTCACATTCTAAAATGCTGTTGGCTTTGTCGTTTCGCGTTCCGCCCAAGCTTTTTTCCCAATCAATTTGACCGTTCATCGCCATTTTGACCACCCAAAAATCAAAACCACCTTTTTGTCCATTGACATCTCCGGAAGAAGATTTCGAATGACCAGCGACAATGTAACCACCATCCCTAGTTTGTACAATGGATTTGGCTTTGTCTTCATCACTTCCTCCCATGGTTTTTTCCCACTCGGTAACCACTTGTCCATAGACAGTCTGATTAACGCTGGGAGAAACGAGAAGAATTAAGGCTAAAAGGTAGAACAATGATTTGCTTGGCACTCTTTGATGTTTTTCTATCTGTAGAACGTGTTTTTGTCCTCTAGAATTATGTTTTTGTTTCAGGAAGGTTCCCAGTTTTTCCCATTGCGCACTTGACACTCTGAAGACCTAAAACGGGCAATGAAGTCACTGCAATTTTGATGCAAAAAGAGCCGAAAGTATTAATGCGATGCTATTTTTATTTTGTGTAAATAAAAAAGTCCAATACTCAATAGAGTATTTCTACTTTATTACCGATTTACAGGTGGGTTTTTCAAAAGCGACATCAAAATTGCCATCGACTTTTTGCTGTCAAGTGTCCGAGTGATTCTAGCAAGTAAGACTAGTTTTTGACGCGGTAATGCAATTGTACGAGACCAGTCGAATAAGCCTTGCTTTGAATCAAGTCAAGTTCTATCCGTTCATTTATTGATTCAAAAAGTGGTTTGCCACTTCCGAGGATGATGGGATGAACAGCGATCAACATTTCATCGATCAATTTTGCTTTTAGAAAAGACTGTACTAGAGATGCACCGCCAAACAGCCATATATTTTTTCCTGTCAGTTTGAGTTGGTTTCGGACTTTCGATTCCCAATTGCCAGAAATGACTTCTATGCCATTTTCTTTCGATTTCAGACTTTCAGAAAAGACGACTTTCTTTTTGTTAGCGAAGGCTTCTGGCGCCAATTCGAGCAATTGCTCGTAACTCTTTCGTCCAAAATAGATAGTGTCGATTGCCTCCAAAAAGCCAGACATTCCATAATCTTGATCGGTCAAGCACCAATCAATTTCACCTGTTGATCCTTCAATAAAAGAATCAAGACTACAACATAGATTTAGGATGATTTTCCTCATATATAAGTTTGCAGCAACTTGTGAAAAGTACTTTACGCCTTTTCTGGTAGAGCATCGAATTCGGCTTTTTTTGCTTTCATCCAGTCGGCCATTGCTTTCGGATCCTTAGCTATCTCTTGAATCTTTTTCATGGCTTCTAAATGCGCTGAATCGCCTTTCATAAACATTTCTTTTCCGTGTGCTTGACTAAGCTTTGCCATTTCTTGAAAGCTAGCCGCTTCAAAAGTCAAGTCACAGGCGCCTCCCAATTGCTTGCAAGTCATCGATTTCATGTTGATACTATTTTACTTGTTAGCAGTCCCATAGCCATAGGAATATAGCCTAATTCAAAGCATACTTCTCCTAGGAAAGGCTTAAAGCAAAAATAAAAATAAGTTTGAAGTTGAAATCTAGTGGGAAATGGTAACTCGATGTATTTCTACAGCTCCTTCGTCTTTTATTACTCTTAAAAAGTAAAGTCCTTCTGGTCGTTGACTAACCTCCCAAGCAATATTGGAAATTTCTACACGATCAAGAATGATTTCTTCAATTTGACGGCCAATAGGATCGATGAGTTCGATAGTCAAACTGTTCTCCCAACCTTCCGCTTGAACTTGTATGTGCAAGGTTTCGGAAACGGGATTAGGATAGAAACTCACAACATTTTCAAGCGTTCTTCCAGAAAGTCCAGTGCCGTTGGTTTGAGCTTCCACCGATGTGAAAGTCATTGCCACTACAAACATAAGTATGAAAAACCGGCTGAACATAATGTGATCGTTGACGAATTGTTGTTTCTACCCCTAAAATAAGGTAGAAATGATGTAATAAAAAGGCTTGCAAACGACAGTTCAGAAAACGAGCGGTGCTTCCCTGCAATAAACGGTGAACTTAGGACGAAAAATTACTGATAATCAGCAAGATAGACGGTACAATGTTTTCAAAAGAAAGATGCTCAATTGTCAGCCTTTGTGCTTTTTAACCTCTACTTAAGAGAAAGGCCTTGAATTCTGCGTAGTCCGGACTTACAGGAATCGAATTCTTAGGACGATCTTTTAGCTTAAGTAAGGCCGCAGGAAGCTCTACCGAAGTGCCAATAATAGGCTCTACACTGTCCAAGAATTTGCTGGGATGTGCTGTAGATTGAAAGACTACTTGTGCGTCAGGATGATCTTGTAGGAACGATTGTGCTCCCAAGTAGGCTACGGCAGTATGCGGGCAAGCAACATAAGCGTATTGCTGATGTAATTGTCCAATCGCAGCTTCTGTTTGTTGGTCATCGAAGCTATAAGCGCTCACGTCTTGCGCTATTTTCTCATGAGCACCGCCGTAAAGGTCAAGAATTCGCTGAAAGTTACTGGGTGCTCCAACGTCCATCGCGTTAGAAATCGTTGCTACTGTCTTGCTAGGCTGATAAACGCCCGTTTCTATGTAATTGTAGAATACTTTATTGGCATTATTTGAAGCTATAAATCCTGCAAATGGCAAGCCCATTCTTTTAGCGATTAGCCCAGCGGTGATGTTTCCAAAGTTGCCACTGGGTACACACATGTACACAGGTTTGCTCTTATTTTTCAGCGACATGTAAGCTTGCAAGTAATAAAAGCATTGTGGAATCAGTCGGGCAATGTTGATAGAATTTGCAGAAGACAAGCGAAATCGTTTGGAAAGGTCTTCATCCAAAAAGGCAGTTTTTACCAGTCGCTGACAATCATCAAAACTTCCATCAACCTCTAAGGCAGTGATGTTCTTACCTAGAGTTGTCAGTTGCTTTTCTTGCAGCATACTTACTTTGCCACTTGGATAAAGAATCGTTACTCGAATTCCAGGCGTATCATAGAATCCCAATGCAACTGCTCCTCCAGTATCTCCCGAAGTTGCCACCAGAATATCGAGTTCAGCATTGTCATCTTCACATAAATGACTCATTAATCGACTCATAAAACGGGCACCGAAGTCCTTGAAAGCCAGGCTTGGTCCATGCCAAAGCTCTAAGCAATGCAGGCGATCTTCCAAACTGATAAGCGGTGCATCAAAGTTGACGGTCTCGTGAACGATTTTTCGTAGAACTTCTTCCGGAACCAAGTCTTGCATGAGCACTCTGGCAAATTGAAAAGAGAGTTCTGCGAAACTTAAGCCTTCTGCTTTTTCGAAAAAATCGATAGGCAGTTGCTTAATCTCCTCCGGCATATATAGGCCGTTATCGGCAGGAAGGCTTTCAAGAACCGCCTTTTTTAAACCTACTCGTTCTACTTCGTGCTTGGTACTGTAAAATTTCATAATCGACTGCCAAAGGTAGTGCATTTTGTCTTCCTTTCGGCGATGCCTAAAGCAGCTAAATCGCCTTATATTTTGTATTTGGTGCTACCTTTGAGCAATACCAACCTGCACCTCATGATTATTTCACAGTTTAAAAGTCTAGGGCATAAGATCATTAATCCAGTAGTATCGCTCTTAGTTCGCTCAAGAGTCAACCCAAATACCATCACTACATTGGGATTTGTATTAACCATTATCTCGGCGGCTATTTTTATTGCAGGTGCAGAATGGGGGGTAAGAGGTGATCTGAGCTACATCGGATGGGGAGGTTTTATGATTCTTTTTGCTGGCGCTTTTGATATGTTGGATGGTCAAGTTGCTCGATTAAGTGGACGATCTTCGCCATTTGGAGCCCTGTATGACTCAGTGTTGGATCGCTACAGCGAAATGGTCATGTTCTTAGGAATATGTTACTATCTCGTCTCTCACGATTATTTTCTTTCCTCGGTTTTTGCTTTTATAGCCCTTACAGGATCGGTAATGGTCAGTTATACCAGAGCGCGCGCGGAGGCATTAGGTATTGATTGTAGCGTTGGACTCATGCAACGACCTGAACGTGTTGTGCTGATAGGATTCTCGGCCGTCTTGTGTGGAATTGTTGGTTCCATTATAGGACCGGAGTATAAGTTAGCCGTCGACTGGCTTCCAATTCCTCTTTTCGAAACGATAACGGTTTTTACCTTTCCCATATTTATTGTAGCCATCTTAGCAAATGTGACGGCCATTCACCGGCTTCGGCATTCCTACAAAGAAGCAGAAAAGCAAGGTAAGTTGTAATTAAAATATGTT
>CALFBW010000268.1 GCA_937951415.1 uncultured Chitinophagales bacterium
TTATCCAGCGATGGAACATACAAAAAGTTCGAGTTCAAGAAAAAATCGATATTAAAACACAAGAAATTGCTGCCAAGCAATAGGCTTTTATATTAATAAATGCGGATCGTGTTAGAATATAAGAGAGTAGGAAGCTAGCGAATCCATTCAATTTTGTCTTTGATATTTCCTCTAATTGCCTTGATTTTTCGTTGCTCCCAATACCCCATATAAAAAAGGCCAAGACAACGCTCTTCTGGGCCTAGCTGGAAAAAGGTCTTATCCTTGACGATGGTCTCTGGAGAGCTCCAGTAGCAACCTATCCCCAGAGCCACACAGCTTAACCACATGTTTTGAACAGCGCAAGAAACTGCAGCAATCTCTTCCCACTCTGGTTGTGCAGATTCTTCAGTATAGTGCATACAAATACCTATAATGGTATTAGATCGAACTGCTTTGTGAATAATACCTTCCGCTTTTGCTTGCTTAAAGACTTCTTTAGGAGTATTCTCACGATATTTATTCGACAAATAGTTTCCTAGGTCTAACTTTCGTTTTCCTTGAACCACCTTAAAACGCCAAGGTTCCGTCTTTCGATGCGTTGGTGCCCAATTGCCATTTTCTAGAATGGTCAGAATGTCTGCTTCTTTTATTTCACGATCGATATACTCTTTTGGGAATACGGATCTTCTCATGCGAATCAACTTGGATAGTTGCTCTATTGACGGTACGTTTTTTATCATTAGAATTTACTTTTCACAAAAATAAATCATGAAAATTTCCCATTCCATGACTGTTCAGCTTTAATAGAGAGGAAATATCTTGATTAAAGCCCTGCCTCTATAAATGAAAAATGGCCCGCAAAAGCAGGCCGTTCTCTTTGGTATCGATTCTTTTATTTAAACGCAACCATGGTGTTTTCAGTTTCTTGAATCTGCCCCATGAACTCTCTAAACTTTTCAAGTTCGCCTTTATCAATCGGCAATCTCTCCGTTTTGAATGTTCTCTTTACAATTAACTTGGAACTCGAAATCTTGGTGAATGTAACAGCGTACACTGCTTTACCATAAGTTAAGTTAACATTCTCTGGAAGTTCAATGAATTGTTTACCTGCTTCCAACTCAATGGTCATTTCCTCTTCGTATAAATCAACATCTTCGTAAAACTGGTAAGCCATTCCGAATGCTCGATCATCTTCTGTATCAATGACTCGATTATTCGCTAGAATATCAGAAAACGGTAAAGCAAAAGTCTCGAAAGAACCAATTTTCTTGATCGCCTTTTCAACTTTATACTTGAAATCATACTTAAAACTGTCTTCCAAAGCTTCTAGGTTTTCGAATTCCAATTCTGTCACCTCAACAGGGTTTTCTAATTTACTGCCGATTGAATTCTCTAGCTGATCCATTTGCTCCTTGTTCGAAAGACCATCATAATTGCCACGACTACTACCGGCAGAAGCACCTGTTTTTAAATTATCAACGGAGACCATTACATCACGTCCATTTACCTTAACATTCTTTTTTCGAATTACGGCATCTAAAGTTTTTCCCTTAATATCCAGATTTAGCAGTTTCGCATTTGCAGCATCTCCTTCAAACGGAATTTCTAAAATCGAAGCATTCCAATGTGATGCATAAAGGCTACCAAACGGCAAGTATCGATCAGTTAATTCCAAATACCTTGGCTGTGTACCAGAGTTCAGTTTTACAATACAGTGGTTGAAATCAAGTGATGGCAACAGCACATCTTTGTAACCATTGTCAGCCGTATTTATTAAAACCAAATCTACATCAAGATCTACTTCTCGGCAAAGTGTTGCATAGAGCGTAGAGATGTCCTTACAATCAGCTAAACCAGTAGTATAAACATCGGCCGCTCTTTGCGGAATAATACCAGATTGTCTAAAAGAGATACTGCTGTAAGTGGTTCGATCCAAAAGGTGATAATAGATTTTTTTTGCTCTATCATCTTCGCTTAAATCTTCCCAGCCATTAGGAAATATTTCCTCTAGCGCTTCTTCTAGTGAATAATCCATTTTCGCACGTTCTTTAGAAATATCTTGATACCAATTCACAATATCTTTCCAGTCGTTGTTCGAACTAATATGCAAGAGGCTTCCGATATCTGTAAAGGAAGGCATAAGCTTTTCTTCTTTTATCACTGGCGGATTAACAGACTCCCATGAACGAATTTTAAAACCCTCAATTTTGTCTTCTACTGGTACTACCTCAGAATTTACTAAGCCCACTTTGTACGGGGTGTTCTCATCAATTATTAAACGATAAGCACTTCGTCCATTTGGAACGTAGCTATTAAACGCATATTTATGAGAGAAGTACTTGCTTGAACGCCCTCTTACGAAAGAACGCAATTTATATTTACAGTAAATAATATCACCAACCTCTAAATTAGCAGCGACAATTTCACTCCCATATTTTTCCAGCTCTGCTTTTGAACCATCTGCCTTCCACAATTCGGCCTCCATTACTTGTAAGCGCTCGTAGCCACTGCTCGGTAAGGAGAAAGACTGCCAGGATTCAATTCCGTCCTTCTTCAGAATTTTTATCATGTATTGATAATAAGCTTCTGAGGGTCCGTTTGCATAAATAACCTGATTAACTTCATCTAATAAATAGTAGAATGAATAATCGTCTCCTAAATCAATTAAACCAAATTTCTCCTCTGCTTCTTTCGGATCGGTAAAATTAAGATGATCAATAATTTGCGGCTTATCCTTTAATTTTCTAATTCGATCCCGACTATCATATTGAAATGGGTTGTATTCCAAAGCTCTGTCATAGTATTTTAAAGCCTTGTCTTCTTCACCGCTGTTTTCGTAAATCAAGGCCATTTGAGAAAAATTGCTGGTAGAATAAGGTGCCAAACCTTCCACCATTTTCAAATAATCAATAGCTTCATCATAGTTTTGACGTTCAAATTCTATCCCGGCTAATTCAGAAAGCACATCAGGATTATAGGGAAACATTTCGTATCGCTCTTCATATAATTTAATTGCATCTTTCGTTCTACCGATGTTGCTATATTCTCGTATTAGTATTTGTTCTATTTGGTAATTGTAATTATCGTCAAGAAATTTCTCCAGAATTTTAACCGCCCCTTTAGGGTTGTTATTCATCTCCTTGTCGATGCTGTGTTTAATTATTGTTAACTGTGATTCGTCAGGGTAACGCTTATACAATGTATTTACCAAGTCCACAGCTTCCATAACTTTGTTTTCAACAAAAAGAAAAGAAATACCGAGCATGTCTGTTTCATAAGATCTTCCATATTCTTCCCGAATTTCATTAGCTATTTTCTCTGCTTCTTCGTAGTTTTCACGTTCGAACTCCTCTGACATTTTACGCATTCTTGAATTGAAGCTATCTGCATCTTCATCCAAAAGCCACTGTGACACTTTACCTTCTTCAGTCTCGTTATTCGTTTTACTATAAAGGTCCAAAAGCTCATACTGAACAAATACGTTTTTCGGAGCTAATTCTTTCGCTTCTTTTAAAATCTTTCCAGCCTCATCAGTTTCGTAATTTCTAAGTAAGGCATCACTTAATAAAATGTAGTTAAGAATATTGTTAGGTTCGGCTTTTATCTTATCTCGAAAATACGCGTAAGAAAAGTGTTCTGTATATGTGGGGACTTTTTCAAGATTGCTTTTTGTATAAGCTTTATAGCTCGGGCTTGAGCTAATCCCTTTCAAGTCTTTTTTATTTTCATCCAAAAGTCGAATCATGAAATTAGGATTAG
>CALFBW010000269.1 GCA_937951415.1 uncultured Chitinophagales bacterium
TTGGAAGATGAGTGGTTCGCAAAATATGGGACGCAGAAGTAGTGGAAGAAATAAATATATTGTACCTGAGGAAAGGGGATGAAGTTGGGAGCCTCTTTTAAAAGACTTAGAAAGAATGTAGTAAGAGAAGCGCTAGCGGACTGAATCTCTCAGAAGCCTAATAGAGACTAGACAATAAGTGACCCTTCCAGAGAAAAAAATTAAACCTTTCCTATTTTAATAAGTCTAATTGCCTTTATCCAACGTAAAAGCACGAAATTTGAAAAGTTCTCTTCTCTATCTTTTTGCACTCGTTTTACCATTTTGTGCCATCTCCCTCAATAGCCAAACGCAAATCATTTGGGGTCCTGACGATTTTGTGAAAATCGAAAATGGTTCTGGCGGAATGCTAGCAGACCTGGAGCCCGGGGATCGATTCAGTCGCGACCATGATCAAGCTGGAGACATCAATGGAGATGGTGTGATAGATCTGGTTGTCGGTGCGCGATCAGACGATGACGGCGCAACGGATGCTGGAGCGGTTTACATCGTTTTTCTAAACAGCGATGGAACGGTTCAGTCCAATCAAAAAATATCAATGTTGGAAGGAGGTTTCGATGAAACTTTGCTCGAGAATAATTTTTTCGGATATGGAGTTGCTGGCATTGGCGATTACGACAATGACGGCATTCCCGATATAGCAGCTTCTGCGCCCGCTTCAGATAATATTGCCTTGTACATCATTCATCTAAATTCGGATGGAACTGTAAAGAGCTACGTTAAGAATGAAGATATAATTGCACAAGGACTTTCCGCGGTTGGTGATATAAATAACGACGGTCGGATTGACTTAGTGGCTTGCGATCCAAATTCAGATTTAGGCGGAAACAATCGTGGTGCTATAAATATTTTATTCTTAGACAATACTTCAACAGTAATTCCAAGTAGTACGGTAAATATTAGCTCTGTAAATGGTGGTTTTGGAGAAGGACTAGAAAATGAAGATAGATTTGGCGGAAGAGAAGTAGCGATGTTAGGAGATTTAGACAGTGATGGAACGCTAGAAATGGCAGTGGGTGCTTTTTCATCTGATGGAGGAAAAGGTGCTATTTGGATCTTGTCGCTGAACAGTTCCACTTTCCAAGTAGAGTCTAAGCTTAAAATAACAGAAGGCCTTAATGGTTTTACCGATAGCTTAACCCTAGGGGAAAATCCAAACGGAACCGAAGGCGCAAGCTTCGGCCATGCCTTGTGTAAAGTGGGAGATCTGAATGGAGATGGAGTACCTGATTTAATGACGGGCGCAAACCAACAAAATGAAGGCTGGGGATATATTCTTTATTTAAATGAAGATAAGACGGTTAAGTCCTACACTCGAATTAATGGCACTGAGGGAGGCTTCGATTTTGACTTCGATCCCGAAGAGCGCTTTTCGCGATCTATTTCTTTTCTCGGTGATTTGAGGGGAGATGGAACCATTGCCGTTAACTACGGAGGTGGCGCAGGCGCAGGAAGTGCAGGCGCCCTTTATCTTATGTTTTTCAAAGCTTGCGAATTTATTCAAGAGCCAGGTCTCAATCATTGGAGTGGCGGTACTACACTTTTTACCAATTGGAGTCACCCTGCTCAAATGCTCACCAGCGATTCTCTGTCCTTTGAGCAATGCACCTTTAAAACTTTTGAAACAAATGCTCCTTACATGACATACAATTTCAATGATGGAAGATGTATTTGTAAGGACGCCGAAGCTACCTTAACGGCAAGTACCGAATTAAGTACAGCATATATCAATCAATGCAGCAATCTTCTTTCAGCGAATACCAGTGAATTAAATGGGCAATTAGAAATAGAGGTCTTTCCTAATCCTACAAGCTCAGAACTGTTTGTGGATTTTGGAACTCATCTATCAAGTGGAGAAGAAAATGTAACTATTAGTCTATTTACCTTGCAGGGTGAAAAACTATATTCTTCCCAAATTACTACGGAGCGTCCTCGCATAGATTTATCTGAATATCCCGCGGGCGTTTATATCTTACTTGTCTTAATAAATGGGGAGTCGAAAGCATTTAAAATTGTAAGGGAGTAAAGAGGTGATTCGATATTTATTACCAAAGTACTACCAATAGTGCTTGCGGCTTGTATCAATTTGAAATAACGATGACTGCGTATATAGCTTAGCTTAATAAAATGAGAGAGCTGATATTTTGTGTGATTGCTGTCCTTGTTATTTATTCGTGCGCTAGTCGCGAAGCAGAGATGGATAGTGTTCTTGATCAAAGAATTTTGGAACAATTCTCAAAGCAGAATCCGATTGAATCGCCTGTCGGGGCGAATAGCCTGTGGGGGCGAATCGCATTCGCCCAAGTACACAGCAAGACTTTAAATGGATGAAGATTGAACTGCTAGGCGTTCTACTTTATGGCTTGTTGATTTTATTATCAATAAAAAAGTCAATACTGTTTTTAAGCCTTGGATGGGCTTTGCACGTATTTTGGGATTTGTTCCTGCACCCCAATGGGTATCCTGGGTTTGTACCTTCTTGGTATCCTGGGGTCTGCTTAGGTTTCGATTTAATGATAGCAGG
>CALFBW010000270.1 GCA_937951415.1 uncultured Chitinophagales bacterium
CTCAAGCAATTTGAAGAAAAGTACAGCGACGAATTCATCCATTTGATGCGCAACTTTTATCACAAGAATCTCTGGCAACGGTTCTTGAGCTTGACAGAAGAAGAACAGAAAGATCCAGTCCTTCGAGAAACCTTGCGACAATATGATCGAAAAGCGAACATTTACTGGCCGCTTTCTCATTACAAGTCTGCCGTAAAACATCTCAATAGAGAGCGGAAAGAGATTGAAGCTACTGGAGGAACGAATTGGCAAGAATATTTGCCTCCCAAAAACCAATGCTTGGTATTCTTCCCAGGCTTGTGGTCGAAAGAAGAACGCGATGACTGGGGAAAACGAGCCGACTTCCGAGACGTGCTCGGCATACCGAAAGACGAATAAAAAAGTAAAAGGGTCAATCACTCTTGAAAGAGTTATAGCTCTTGATTCTTGCTAGCAGATCGCATATCCATTCCGTATTTTTGCGGCATGAAAATTCTAATGGTCTGTCTTGGAAATATTTGTCGCTCGCCACTCGCTGAAGGGATTCTAAAATCCAAAGCACAGGCTGCAGGTTTAGATTGGCATATTGAGTCGCGCGGAACAGGTAGTTGGCACTTGGGCAAGCTACCCGACCCACGTTCTATTGAAAAAGCACAGGAGTACGGAATAGACATCACCGATCAACGCAGCCAAATCATTCGAAATGCAGATATCAAAAACTTCGATTTGATTTACGCGATGGACAGCAGTAATTACCAAAACATCCATCGAATGTGCGATACCTACCAAGAAAAAGATAAGGTCAAATTGATCCTAAATGAATCGCAGCCTGGAATGAATCCGGCCGTTCCTGATCCTTATTGGAACGATAATGGATTCGAAGAGGTTTACCAACTTCTTGACAAAGCTTGCGATTGCATCATTGAAAAATACGGTGCTGCCGGCCAGCTGCCTACAAAGTAAAAGACATGTCTAAATTCAAACCAGCTCTTCCAAAAGGAACACGCGATTTTGGTCCAGAGGTTCTAGCTGGCCGTAATTATATTATTGACACCATTAAGGATGTCTACGAACTCTTCGGGTTTGCACCTATTGAAACGCCTACGATGGAGTTGCTTTCTACCCTCATGGGCAAGTATGGCGACGAAGGTGATCAGTTGCTTTTTAAAATAATAAATAGCGGTGATTACTTATCGAAGGCAGACGAAAATGCCTTACAAAGAAAATCCTCCACGGGTTTATTGAAAAGCATTAGTAATAAAGGATTGCGCTATGATTTGACCGTTCCTTTTGCGCGCTACGTGGTAATGAACCGCAACGACATTGCCTTTCCATTTAAGCGCTACCAAATTCAGCCCGTGTGGCGCGCCGACAAACCCCAGAAAGGACGTTACCGTGAATTCGTGCAATGCGATGCCGACATAATTGGCAGTAACAGCCTACTCAACGAAGTGGAATTGCTGAGTATAATGACCGAGGTTTTTGATCGATTAAAGCTAAGCAAAGACCTTATTGAAATAAAAATAAACAACCGCAAAGTCCTAGAGGGAATAAGTGAAGCCATTGGCGCAAGTGATCAATTTAGAGATATTACTGTGGCAATCGACAAATTGGATAAAATTGGGATGGAAAAGGTTTTGGAAGAACTGAAATCTAAAAATCTCTCGGAGGAAGCATGCACGAAGCTGCAAAAATTCCTTTCATTTTCTGGCGACTTTGCCGTTACCTTAGACTATCTAGAAAAGGAATTAAGTCCTGTATCTCAAACGGGTGCTAAAGGCGTAGAAGAGCTTCGAGAGACCTTTGCTTTACTTGAAAACAAAGACCGCTTCACGCTTGACTTGACTTTAGCTCGTGGCTTGAATTACTACACGGGTGCCATTTTTGAAGTCGTTCCAAAGACGATTAAAATGGGCAGCATTTCTGGAGGAGGCCGTTACGACGACTTGACCGATATCTTTGGAATGCCGGATGTTTCTGGAGTAGGTTTCTCCTTTGGTTTGGATCGCATTTACGATACCATGCAAGAATTGAATTTATTTTCAGCAATAAATTTGAGCGCAGCATCAATCCTATTTATTGGTAAAAATGAAGAAGCACAGCTTTTCAATCTCGATAAAGTACGACAGCTCAGAAAGAAAGGATTGCCTGCCGAAATTTATCCAGAGGCAGCCATTAGTGGTGGTAAATTGAAGAAGCAAATGAAATATGCCAACCGTCGCAATTTTTCCAATGTAGTTGTGACAGGAGTTAATGAAATGGAACAAAGGATCATCAAAGTAAAAACGATGGAAACGGGACAAGAAAATAGTTATTCCATTTCTGAACTCATTATTCACTTGCAACAGCAATCTTGAAAAAGCACTTTCAATAATTTAGCTCTAACATTTATTACTAAAAAACAAAGCCGTGAATCATTCCATTGACAGCGATCATTTATCGTTAGAACAAATTTTCGAACTTATTGAAAACCCTTCGAAAATTTCGCTCAGTGAAGCGGCCAAATTTCGCATCAAAAAGTGCCGAGATTGGTTGAATAAAAAACTTGCTGCGGATGATCAAGCTTTTTATGGAATAAATACGGGCTTTGGTGCCTTGTGCAACATTGTCATACCCGACGAAAAACTAACGCAGCTACAAGAAAATCTGCTACGATCTCATGCATGTGGAACCGGAAACGAAGTACCTCCAGAGATTGTATCGCTCATGTTGCTTTTCAAGGTAAAGGCATTTTCCTTTGGACATTCTGGAGTCAGTTTGGAATTAGTTAATCGCATCATTCACTTTTTCAACGAAGGCATTTGTCCTGTCGTTTATCAACAGGGTTCTCTAGGAGCTTCTGGTGATTTGGCACCACTTGCGCATTTATCTTTACCATTTATTGGCGAAGGAGAAATTTATCAAGACGGAAAAAAAGTCTCCGCTGAAAACTTGGAATTACCAAGACTTTCTTTGCAATCGAAAGAAGGGTTGGCGCTCATTAATGGAACACAATTCATGTCGGCTTATGGGGTTCATTGCCTGCAGAGAGGCAAGCTTTTACTCGAAGCCGCCGAAATGATTGCTTGCTTGAGTTTGGAGGCCCTCGATGGAAGAACTGAACCTTTTTACGAAGGAATTCATCGAGTACGCGGACAAATCGGGCAAGAAATTTCAGCAGCTCGAATGCGCCAATACCTCGAAGGCAGTGCCATTTACGAACGGGAGAAAGAGCATGTTCAAGATCCCTACTCTTTGCGTTGTGTTCCTCAAGTACACGGTGCTAGTCGCTTTGCTTTACGCCACGTTGAGGATGTGCTATTGGCAGAAGTCAATGCGGTTACGGACAATCCGAATCTATTTCCTGATGAGGACATGATCGTATCCGGTGGAAATTTCCACGGTCAGCCCTTGGCATTGGCACTCGATTACATGACCCTAGCTTTGTCGGAGTTAGGCAGCATTTCCGAACGCCGAACTTATTTACTATTGGCTGGTTTGCGCGGTCTTCCTCCTTTCCTAGCAGGAGAACCTGGCTTGGAATCTGGAATGATGATTCCGCAATATACTGCGGCGGCATTAGCGAGCGAAAACAAGCAGCTTTGCCATCCTGCTTCTGCCGATTCGATTTCCTCCTCCAACGGGCAAGAGGATCACGTGAGCATGGGCGCAAATGCTGCAACGAAATGCTATCGACTGATCGATAATTTGGAAAACATCCTTGCGATTGAGTTACTAACTGCTCGTCAAGCATTTTCCTTCAGAGAAGAATGGAAAACTGGAGCAGCCTTAGGAAGCATGCTAGAGGCTTACGCGCAAGTCTTACCGCCGTCAAAACGCGATCGATACATGCAAACTGAAATCGCTAAAACTCGGAAATTCATAAAGGAACAAATCAAGCAATTCTTGATTAAATAAAAGGTCTAGGAAGAAAAACGAAAAACAATCATTTGCGAGTGATAGCTAGAAATGGCGGTGGTTAGGGCGAGTCAGGTCTCATTTATTTTTCATTCATAAGAATTAAATAGATGTTTTGGCACAAACTTTGATCTATTGAAACCAATGTGCCATGAGTAGCGTTGACTCACTCGTACTAAAACCATAGAGGAATGACTTTAGAAGAGAAAATTAACGCTCAAATTAAGGAAGCTATGAAGGCCCGAGCCCAAACTCGATTGCGCAGTTTGCGAGCCATCAAATCAGCCATTTTATTGGAGAAGACGAAAGAAGGCGCTGCAGAAATAGCAGAGGAAGTTGAAATTCGAATTGTCCAAAAGTTAGCCAAGCAACGTCGTGAATCGCTCGAAGTATATGAGCAGCAGGGACGAGAGGATCTCGCCACCGACGAACGACAAGAACTGGAAGTGATCAGTGAATTTTTGCCCGAGCAAATGGGTGAAGAGGAAGTTCGAAAGCGCATCAGTGCGGTAGTAGAAAAAGTGGGAGCATCTGGACCGCAAGACATGGGTAAAGTCATGGGAGCGGCAATGGGAGAACTAAAAGGCAAGGCAGATGGTAAACTGATCTCTACAATTGTAAAAGAGATTTTAGCTTCTTAATAAATATGGTCGTTGAAATAGAACTCAAAAACGACAAGTTATGCTTATCGACATCTTATTTGGTTTAGCCCTAGTTTACGGAATCATGACTGGTGGTTCTGGATTGTTTGGAAGATTAACGAACGGTTGGAAAATTATTCTCAGCATATTTTTTGCGCTGCGTTTCAGTCCTTCGGTGGAAAATTCTCTTGTGAGCAATGGCACCGTTCACGGTGGTCATACAGAACTCGTGGCTTTGATTGTCTCTATTGGTCTCATGTTTATGATCTTTACATTGATCACGAACAACATGAGCTCCATAACAGGGCAAAACTTTAATATTTTCTCTAAGGGATTCGGCTTCTTAACCTACCTATTTCTAGTAGGCATGGTTTTTAGCGCTGGAATCTATCATGGAGAAGGGACTTTAATTCCAACAACTGTAACGAACGACTCACAAGTCTATCCGTACATCATGGATTTATGGCCAATAATGCAATGCAAGTTTCAAGGATTGTTGCCTGCTTTTGGATCTATCATTGAAGGGTTCACCTCCTTCGTTGATTGGATTTTCGGAGCGCTGGGTGATGAATGTTTTCCATCGTACAACTCAGGTACTGGGGTAACGGTGAAGAACTGATTCAGCAACATGAATTTTCCGCTAATGCGGGTAAAGAGGGCACTTCAATTAGTGCCCTTTTTTATTTATTGGCCAATTCCCGTTCGTAGCAATTCACTGTGTTTTGTACCATCAACTCCAAACTAAATTTGGCTTTCAAAGAGCTACGTCCAGCTTCTACAAATTCGCTTCGCTTATTACGATCTAATAAAAGCGCTATGATTCTATCTTTCAAAGCATTGCAATCAAATGGCTTCACTAGATAGCCATTTTTGTTGTCTTCGATCACTTCATTACCTGCTGGAACATCAAAAGCAATAACAGGAACACCAGCTCGGAAACACTCCAAAAAAACCAGTCCGAAGCCTTCTCCGCTCGAAGGCATAACCATTACATCTGCATCTCGCATCCAATCTAACGGATGTTCTTGAAAACCTTCTAGGGAGACCAAAGATTGCAGATTCCGTTTCTTTATTTCTTCTTCAATCGTCGGACGATAAGGACCATCACCTACGATGGACAAATGAATACTAGGGATTTCTTCTTCTATTTCTCTCAAGACTGAGAGCACTCGCTTATGCCCTTTAAGTTCCAGCAAACGACCAATTACAAGCAGCTGCTTTTGACTCTTTCGATAAGTATCTGTTGGGGTACTAAATCCTTGATTGGCTGCCAAGGCATGAAAAATTACCGAACTATTTTCCGCTTTACAAATGGATTGGTCAATAAAAAGTTGACGCAATCCTTCCGACACGCAAATGGAATGGTCGACGTACTTTCCGGTGAAACGGCTGGTAAAATAGAAAGAGTCGCGCATCCTATGTCCTACTTCAATACCAAATTCTGTTTGGTATTGATAGCTATAATTATGCTTCGTAGAGATGAGTAAAAAGCGTTTTCGGAAAAGTAGTTTCACTAAACTCGCCAAAGTATCCGCAACAATTAAGTGGCTGTGCACGACATCGTACTTGCCTTGCTCAATCACCTTTGCTATCCCTTTTAGAAGTGCGTAATTCAAGCGACTAGTACTTCCAATCTTGTGTACGAGAATTCCTTCTTTTTCGATAGGAAGACATAGCGCTGGTATTTCACTTTCATCCCTTTCGAGATATATACAAAGCAGTTCCACTTCTATCCCCTGCTCTTTAAGCGCAGGCAATAAAACCATTAAGTGGCGTTCTGCACCGCCAATTCCTGCCATTTGTATGAGCTGTAATACTTTCACTACTATTTATTACTAAATGCTTTTCCGGCTTTCGTATTTTGCTCTCCACCTTCCCTTTTCTTCAGAAGCAAGGACTCTATGAATTCTCTTCCAAAATAGTTTTCCCGAACATTGGTTCCCCAAAAAAATGCAAAGAGGAAAAAGTATGCGATGACTCTATAACGAACGATAGCACCAGTATTGTCGATCAACCATCCTATCAAAACTACCAGCGGCAAGGCAAAAAACAAACAGAAATAAGCCGTTGGAGACTTAGCCAGTTGAGATTTACTAAAGCCAAAGAGCAGGATAGCAAAGCTGCAGAGGCTGATCCAAGTATCTAAAAATCCGCCACAGATTTTCCAACTGCTGATGTCTTGCGGAAAAGGCCTTAGTAAAACATTCATCAATGCTTCTGGGACAGCCTTTAAAAACGAGAGTGCATTGGGCTCTAAGATTTCCATAGGAAAATCAGATTGGCCGTGGTAATGCAAAACGTAATTTCTTTGGGTGACAATAAAAAACTCCCACACATTTATTCCTAAGAAGTGCAGCGAAGTAAATACTATCAACAACAACCCGCTGTACACTCCTAAGAATTTAAGGAAGAGTTTCTGTTTGTGATAAAAGAAAACACCGTAACAGATTAAGGCTGGAAATAAAAGTGCGAAGAGATATAAACGTACTTGTGCAAGAAGAAACAGTGCAAGAACAAGTAATAAAGCAGACCACCAACTTCCCTTTTTAGAAAGTAAAAGGTAAAAATTCCAGCAAATCATTCCTATCAAAAAAATGCAAAAGCCTTCCTTATGCAAACCCGATAACCAAAAGAGCATTCCTGGCAAGAAAAGGAGAATCAAAAACAGACCATTGGTTTTTTTGGGAATTTGTTCAGTAACAAATCGAAAAAGAGCCACGATTCCAATGAGCGACAAAAACTCCCAAACTAGAACATGGACGCTATAATATCCGAAGGAAAAGAGATGAATAAGTGCTTGAACACGTATCAAAAAATAGGAAGAAGGGGACTTCCATGAATGAATTCGCTCCGAGATTTCCTCCAAACCAGGGCTTCCCACCTCAGGTAGAGACAAGAAAACCAACTGTAAATATTGCAATGGCGCTTCTGGCAACAATTCGAATACCAAACGACCATAAATGAAATACGCCCAAGTATCAGCTCCAAAAGCAGGAGTATGAATGTAGCCGTAAGCCAGTCCAGCCGCTATTTTTAAAGCAAAAAGGGCCAAAACCACATTGGATTTTAAACGTGATTCACGAATGAGTGCTAGCTTTAAAAGCAGCACAGCCAAAATAATAAAGTAAATTGTAAA
>CALFBW010000271.1 GCA_937951415.1 uncultured Chitinophagales bacterium
CATCAGTAATTTGAAAACTGCTAACAGTTTGTCCGATTTTTCAGCTTCACCAGACTTGTTCGAGGGAATAAAATAGTCTTCTAAATCAGCTTTCCATACACAACTTCTTCGAGCATTGGATTACAAAATAAGACGATTTCGCAACCATCTGTTTATACACCTGGCGGAAGGTGAGTTTCTAATCGATACAGGAGCTGCAAAGAGCTTTTCGAATGCGGGCAGCATAAGTTTGTCTCCTGAACATCAATATTCAGTCCTTCAGAATTTTTTAGGGATTACTGCTGATAAAGTCAATCTCTACCTTGGATCGAATTGTGTTGGCTTGATTGGTGCTGACATCTTGTCGAAATTTTGTGTCGGCATTGATTTGCAAGAGGAAGTACTTTCTCTTGAAGATGAAATGCCAGCACTTCCAGCTTCTTGTTTACATTCATTTCGATCTGTAGATGAACTCGTTTTGATAAATCTTTGCTTAGAAGACCAATGGTATCGCTTATTCGTAGATACCGGCGCTCCATTTAACTACCTCAGCAGAGACTTCATTGAGGGAAAGGCCGTGCAAGAAATTGATGACTTTCATCCTCTCATTGGCTGGTTTAAGACCTACACTTACTACTACAATACTTACATAAATAGTGATTTGTATTTGTGGGAATTTGCTAGAATGCCAGAATTTCTGCACCGAGCAGTTACAGAGGCAGGTGGTGATGGTATTTTAGGAATCCAATTGTTTCTCCATCATAGGATTTGGCTAGACTATAAAGCAGGTCGAATAGCAATCATCAAGTTTTCCTAAGTTCTTTTACGGCAATTGTTGGATGGCTTATAAAAGAATGAGGGAGACAAACTTGGGTATGTTTGTCTCCCTCTGAATAATGGGGTTAAATCAACAGGGTCTTAGTTTTTGCCGAAGCAGTTTGTTTCCGTCGATCTCATATTACCAATCTAAACCATTTGTTAGTAAAACGCCAACTGTATGGTAAGTTTTTAACATTTGTTTATTATCTCTCCAAGAATCTTCTCGGATCACGACTTCCAATCTCCATTTGACGTTCGTTTTCGAGGTCATCTAGTTCTGAGTTTAAACGATAAAAAGAGTAGACAACTTCTGCGTTTTCATTCACTCCGGCCTCTCCTTTAAGGTCGTCCACAAAATTCTCCAACACCTCTGTAACTACCTTAGGACTAAGAACTTCCTCTGTTGATCTCCAGCGATTAGCAGTGTCTACTAGTTCTTTCAGAGGAATTTGTTCACGATGTTTCCGATAAATGACGTGCATCAATCGACGGCGTATATTTTCAACATGCTGCTCTTGCTGTTTCTTTTTTACATAAAAGGAACGAATAAAAGGTATTAAGAAGAAAGTGGTCGAAAACCATAAAGGAAACAAGCCAAGCAATGCCGAAACACCAAATGAAACACCTACTAGTTCAGCGAAACCTCCAGATAAAGCGAATACAGCGAGAACAAGGTTGAAAAGATTCACGCCAATAATCATGATATTCCTCGAAGTTTTATTGCCCGTAAGTTCCCATTCAGGAACATATTCGTTCCAGAAATAAACTACCGGTTCTTGATCTTCTTGAAGTGCTCCGCCACCGGTTTCCAATAAACCCTCGAAACGCGCTATTAAGGTTCCATTTTCGCTGATTTCTGGTTCTCCGTCTAATAAGGCAATTCCTTCGGTCAAAAAGTTCGCGGCTTGATCCCGCGTCCAGCCAGCCAAGGCTTGGACTTCAGAAACAGAAACAACACCTTTATTATCTCTTAAAAAACTGGCAAGTTCTCGTTGGTTTTTCAAAGAATCTTCGGGAACTCTAGGCGGCCCAAAAACAAAGTCATAGACCGACGAGATGTAACTCTTCTCCTCTTGACGCTGGTTTTTGGGATCGTTGGGATGCGGAGCTGGTCGTTTATGCGGTAAATGCGTTTTGCGAGGTTCGTAATGCGGGTATTCATAGCCCCAAGGATCACGTGGTCGATAAATAGTGCGATGGTGGGTATTCCAGTTGAATATTCCTCGGAAAATCCCTCCAATGAGGTTCCCAATTCCCCCGCCTTTGCCGCCACCGCCATTATCTCTACTGCCAAGTCCAAGGAGTAAAGCAAGCAATAAAGCAATAAATACAAAAAAGTACACCACCAACACAACAGTGATACATGCTTTGAAGAACCATTTGAAGCCCGTCCAAAGTACTGCGCCCACTTTTTTCATTTGCTCAGAAAAAGTAGTTCTGCCTCGGTTTAGAAGCTTGTTTCCGAAGTCGTAAAGTAGCTCACCCTTTTCGTTTACATCTAAGCGGCAGTCGTAGTCTTTCATCAATTCCTTCAAGGCGTAGCGAGCCTCCAAGACCGGTAAGCCGGTGATGGTGACCGCATCCCCGATGGTAAATTGCTGTCTTTGCTTTTTAACAAAGGACTTGATTAGTTGTAAATCTTTTGACACTGTTGAATGTATTTTGCTTCAATATAAACAAGGCTAGGGAAAAAGAAATGGTTCCCTAAAACTTTGTAACTGCTTTCTAGACTTTCTTTAGGAAACTATGTTAAATATGAAGAAATTGATAAGTCTTTCAAGGATAAATAATAAAAAGCGGTTGTGTATATGGTAAAAGACTATCTTTGGAGCGTAAAAGGAAATTGTCTTCTAGAGATTTGGAGTACTTGTCTTAAGCCAGATACACGTTTCTACTATATTCTTTCCGTTCTGTTAATTCAATCTGTTTTAAGAACTATGAACATTTTCGTAGCTAAGATCAAATTTAGTGTAGACGAGCAACAGCTTCTCGAACTCTTCGAAGAGTATGGAGAAGTAAGCTCAGCAAAAATCGTCACGGATCGTGACACAGGCCGTTCCAAAGGATTCGGTTTCGTGGAGATGCCGAATGATGATGAAGCGAATGCCGCAATCCAAGCTCTCAATGAGATGGATTATGAAGGTATGCCGCTTGTGGTAAAAGAAGCCCGTCCTCGTGAGGATAGTGGCCGTCGTGACAACCGCGGAGGCGGTGGTGGATGGAATCGTGACCGTCGTTAATACTATTTTAACGACAGCGATGTCCAAGTAAGTGAGGTTCGTCCTCAAAAAATTACAAGAAATATAGAGCAAAGGCTCCTTTTACCAGTGGTGAAAGGAGCCTTTTTTATTGGTGGAAGGCCCTTTTGATCTCAATAGTGAGAAAAAATTGCTTTGAAAGGCTATCCCTTTAAGTCGCGATTGAAGCGAAAGCCAGATTATTGTAAATTTCCAGTGATTTAGCCCTTTAATCCAGTGAGGAACCTGTTTATTGCCTGCTTAAGGCTTAAAATTGTACTATGATTCGTTATTACTTGCTATCGTTTTTGTTTTGTTCTTTGTTTTCTACTAGCGTTTTCAGCAATCCGGATGAAAATGTGGACGATCCTGCTATCAAGATCAATGAACTGGTCTTGCTAAATACAAGCGGCGCCACTGATGAGCTGGGAGAAATTGAACCCTGGATCGAGCTTTACAATACAAGAGACTTAGATTTTACCTTGATTGGTTACTTTTTGACCAACGACTCTTTAGATGTCTTTAAATGGGAAATTCCGCAAGGAACGAAAATACCAAAACAGGCTTACCAGATCATTTGGATGGACGGTGATGTGGACCAAGGATTATTACATTGCTCCTTTGAATTGGATCCGAACGGGGGAGATTTGTGGCTAGTAAACCAAGACGGTGAGATTCAAGATCACATTATGTATGGTCCGCAAGAAACGGACATGAGCCTAGCTAGAGTGCCAGATGGAGACGGAGATTTTGTAGTACAAAGCAATACCTTTAACAGTAACAATGAGTGGCTTAATGGACTCAGCCAAGCTGAATCAGATCTTGATCTCTTACTGTTTCCAAACCCTTGTTCGGCACAATTGCAGATAAAATCTTTAAACGCTCCCCTTCAACGGTATACTATTTTTGATGCAAATGGACGTTTGATAGTAACAGGGCAGATGAAAGGACAAGAATTTGTTGATGTCACCAACTGGCCATCAGGTCTGTACTTATTTAAAAGTGATAAGTCCCAGCGCACTTTTCTAGTGCAATAGTTCGATTTGTTTTCTACCTGTGAATTCTTGTTTTGGCCTGTTTTATTGAAAAGAAGCCTGCAAATGGAAATACATCTTGATCGGCATGTATTTTGGTGTTCATTAAATGACACTACTTCATTCGCCAAATACTTATCTTAAGATTTCATAACTTGGAAAAACATATACGATGAACAGAAAAGAATTTTTAGCAAAACTAGGAATGGGCGCTGCATTTGCATTGACTGCGACCTGTTTAGGATCTTGTTCGAGCGATAATGCGGGAGAGACTGGTGATGTAGATTTTACGCTTGACTTAGATGCAGCAGCAAACGCAGAACTCCTGCAAGAAGGTGGTTTTGTGATCAGCAATAAAGTGGTAGTAGCTAAAAATTCCGATGGTGAATTTGTTGCTGCAACAGTGGTATGTAGTCATGAAGATTTGGAACAAATCGTTTTCCAAAACAACATCTGGCGATGTACTGCACACTTGGCGGAGTTCAATCAACAAGGAGAAGGTCTAAATGCGAATGGTTCTAACGGTTTAGCGATATACCAAACGGAGCTAAGTGGAAATATGCTAAGAGTTTTCTCTTAATAAATAATTCAGAATAATGAAGCTCTCTCTTCTTTTTTCGTTTTTCTGCCTGTTTTCATTTTTCTCAGCTTTCTCTGTTCAAGATTTTCAAATTGGTCA
Source organism: uncultured Chitinophagales bacterium (assembly GCA_937951415.1). Lineage (GTDB taxonomy): Bacteria > Bacteroidota > Bacteroidia > Chitinophagales > UBA2359 > CALFBW01. Next base: position 4,749 of record CALFBW010000271.1, read on the forward strand.
GAAAAAGGAAGTTGTTGCAAAACGTGGAATGGCTATTGACGCCGAAACGCCGGTTGCCGATCTTTTGGAATATTTAGGAGAACGAAAGGCTGAACACAAAAGCCGCTTCACTGATCGACAGGTGAAGCAAGGAGAAGAGATTGTCAAGTATGGACGAACCCAAAGAAATGGTCGTAAGTCGAAAAGAGTGAGTAAGCACTATGTCTGCACTACTTGCCACAATATTGAGCAAGAAGATCCAATTTTAACCGAAAGTAACCCTGAAACGAGATTAGCATTTGCAAAAGAAAATGGTCTGCCTTTTTTGCAGGGTTCAACCTTTAAAGGCATTGTTAATCGTGAAAGCTGGTACAACGATGACTACGTAAAGAAATACGGGGATGAGAAGATTGAAAAAGCACACAAAGACCTAAGAGAAGCGAGCCAATTGTGCGCTATAGAGTGTGCTCAAGGAAGACCAATGAAAGCTTGGGAGTTAGAAGCAGTAATCGCGTATTATTGGTCCCTTCAATTTCATATGGGAGACCTTGACCTTTCGTCAGATGAATGGTCGGAGCTGTTAGAGATGGCGAAAGATGACAAGCAGCATGAGAAAGCCATCTCATTTATTAAGAGCAAATACTTGCAAGCTTCACCTGCTACTTTTTTCGATGCGCCACCAAGCAAGGAGGAAGGCTATAAAGAATTAGTCGGTGATCCTAAAGTGGGCGAAGATTTATACAATCTTAGCTGCTTGCATTGTCACAAACCAGACGGTGTTTCGCATTACTTAATGGATCACTCAAAAATGACTTTCCGTCATTTAGAAAGAAATATCACAAAGAATTCTCACTTTTCCCTTTATCAGATAATTGCATACGGAACTTACGCCTTGCCAGGACATAGACCCTATATGCCTCATTATCCGCTAGAGCGAATGAGCTTACAGCAGGTGGAAGATTTACGCGCCTATATTGAACAGGAAGCCCAATAATAATATCATGAAGAAGGTACAGTCACTCTCTATTATACTGATCACTCTTTTCTTCTTTTCCGACGCCTTCGGACAAGTATCTGGTTTTGATTTTTCGCATCGTACCTTTCGAGGAACTCGAATTATAAATGGTCACAGTGTGGAACTTAATCGAAATGGAGAATTAGACTTCTTAATTTCCCACAGATTTGGCTCGCTAAAGGGTGGGGCTTACGAATTGTTTGGTTTAGACGATTCTAACATCCGATTCGGATTGGAATACGGTGTAAATGATAGAATAAATATCGGTTTTGGTCGAAGCTCCTCCGGAAAGGTCTACGATGGCTATTTCAAGATGCAGTTTCTTCGACAAAAAGAAACAGGAGGGTCGCCAATTACTTTAACGGGATTTGCTTCAGCCACCATAACAGGAATCAGAAATGATTCTTATGAAAAGTTCACACAGCGTTTTTCGTACGCCTATCAATTATTAATTGCTAGAAAGTTTAGTGACAGATTCTCGGTTCAGTTAATGCCCACATTTGTACACAATAATTTGGTATTTGACATCGCAGAAGAAAATAATACTATCGCAATGGGTGCCGCTTTTAAATACCAAATCTCTAAGGTAGTAACCTTACTTGCTGAGGTTTATGCGCCTATTTCTGAACTTCCATCCGATCGAAAAATACCAATTGCCTTGGGAGTTGATATAAACACAGGAGGGCATGTCTTTCAACTACAATTAACCAATACTATGGCAATGGTAGAAAAAGATTTTATTGTCAATACTGATAGCGACTGGTTTGATGGTGACATCCGCCTTGGTTTTAATATTTCAAGAACCTTTAAAATTAAAGGACGACGTTATTGATGGTTTGCATCTTCCAGCGCTTCTTCGAGGAATTTGTTTAAGTCAAGAATAACACGGTAAGATTTCTTTAATATCTTAATTAAATTTTTGTCCAAAACAGTTTCTGCTGGGAAGCTCTTGAAATAGTAGAATTGCTTATTAAATATCAGCGGCTCCAGCTCAGCAGCTTCTCTAAATTCGACAGGAAGTCGTTTGTTCTTCTCGCCACGAATTTCTCCATATTCAGCCACGAATTTTTTATTCTTCACCATTTTTTGAAAGCCTGGAATATCGTAAGCAATAGCTGATCGAATGGCCCTTAATTGATTTTTGTCCGCTTGATAGCAACCACTATACAAGCGCATCTCATTGGAGCTAATCTGCAAATACATGCCCGGCTTAATCATTTCCTTTCTTCCTCCAGAAACTATTGCTGCGGAAACATGCTCTTTGTAAGGAGTTTTGTCTTTGCTGAATCGGATGTCTCGATAAATTCGAAATATACATGCCTTTGCCTCTAAAAATTCCATCCCAGGAATTAAATCCCCCATTTCTGAAATCAAGGTTTCTACAAAACTTTTGAAAGGCTCCTTTACTTCCTGCTCATATCGTTTTTTATTTTCTTGAAACCAAGGACGTTCGTTGTTTTCCTTTAGCTCCGCCAAAAAGGCCAAAAAATCATTATTGAAATGTTTCATACTGCTAATCTAAGACCATAAATTTTACCTTCTTGCCTTGTTTTTCGACTTGTGTTGATTTGAGTTTGTAATTTTGCAATTGTAAAAATTTCTCGAGAGTATGACCGCTATGAGAAATTAGGATCGTATGCCTCAAGCATGATCACCAGAAGCGTCCAAGTAGAATGGTAAATGTCGACTTAGGGAACAACTACTTCGGCAATTAGGACTATGCTTCTAGTTGCCCATTGATCGAAAGATCGATGGGCACATTTCTGTTGCAGCCTCAATCATTTAATCCTCAATTGACTATATCATTAGATCAAGCCCTAGATTGTATTCTATGGCATCAGATTTGTTTTACAAATGTCGGTTGATTGACTTATTTTTGTACTGCTGTCCCACTACCTCTCACTACAGCAGCAAAAGACAAACCAGCCCCCTGGTTTTAGATTAAAACTAAATTGATGAACAAGTTTCGACTAAGCCTAATAATGGCGATAGTGTGCTTTGTGGTGGTAGGTTGTGGATCAGAAGAAAGAGCTGAGTTGGACCTTGAGTTGCAGGAATTGTTAAAAGTTTCTTCTAACGGCATTGGTTCTAGTCATTATCGTTTACCATCCAGCGAAGCCTATCATTTGATTCCACAAGATCCACTTAACCCCATCGATGAGGCTAAAGTGGCACTAGGGAAGCTCTTGTTTCATGAAACGGGTCTCGGGGTGCGACCGAAGTACAGCGTGGGTCATGCATGCTATTCCTGTGCTTCTTGCCATCATGCAGGAGGAGGGTTTCAAGCGAATAAAAAGCAAGGAATCGGTGACGGTGGATGGGGTTTCGGTACGGCCGGAGAAGGCCGTGATAAAGCCAGTCTCTACGCGGATGATTCGGTAGATGTTCAGCCTATAAGAACGCCCTCGGCATTAAATGTTGCTTATCAAGAGCTGATGTTATGGAACGGGCAGTTTGGTGCGGGAGGAGATAATATTGGTACAGAAGCAGAATGGACCGAAGGAACTCCAAAAGCGGTAAATCATCTAGGCTATGAAGGGGTAGAAGTTCAAGCAATTGCAGGTTTGAAAGTACATCGCATGGATGTAGATAAAGAACTCTTAGTCCAATTAGCTTATCTAGATTTGTTTGATGAGGTTTTTCACGATTTTCCAGTGGACAAGCGCTATACCAAAGAAACTGCCGGATTGGCAATTGCCGCATTTGAGCGCACTATTCTGGCGACCAAAGCTCCATTTCAAGAATGGTTGAAAGGAGATTTTTCGGCCATGAGCGAAAAAGAAAAGGAAGGAGCGCTGTTGTTCTTTGGCGATGCAAATTGCGCACATTGCCACAACGGACCTGCCTTGAATAGCATGGATTTTTATGCTTTGGGTATGGAAGATCTTGACGGAGAAGGATTGTATGGAAAATTGAAAGCCGACGATGTTGTAAAAGGCAGAGGTGGTTTTACAAAACGACCAGAAGACATGTACAAGTTTAAAGTACCTCAGCTCTACAACTTGAAATCAAGTCTTTTCTTAGGGCATGGTGGTAATTTTCGATCTATTCGCGAAGTTGTTTCCTACAAAAATTTGGGAATAAAAGAGAATGCTGCAGTTCCAAGCGAAGCACTTTCATCACACTTTGTTCCCTTGCATTTAACCGAAGGAGAAGTGGATAAAATTACTAGTTTCATCGAACATGCTTTGTTTGATCCAAATTTGGACCGATTCACACCGAAAAGCTTACCTTCTAATTTGTGCTTTCCGAATGCCGATCAACAGTCCATTGAAGATCTGGGTTGTCAGTAAAATACGCTAGTTCAATTAGCTTTCTATCTTTGTTGGGTGGATTTGCATTCGAAACAAATTACTTTAAGAGATTGGCGCGAAGCCGATTTCGAAGTGGACCGTTTATGGTACGAAGGGAAGCATAAATGGATGGACTTTAATGGTCCTTATTACC
>CALFBW010000272.1 GCA_937951415.1 uncultured Chitinophagales bacterium
TCGCAGTATTCAAATTTACCCCTACAGCATTCACGCAACTTTCAACTACTCGATCCAAACTCTGTTTGAGTTTCGTTTGATTTACATCGTGTTGGTATTGCCCTACCCCTATCGATTTCGCATCAATTTTTACCAACTCTGCCAATGGATCCATTAATCTTCTACCGATAGATACTGCACCTCGCACCGTTATATCTTGATCTGGAAATTCTTCTCTCGCAATGGCTGAAGCCGAATAAATAGATGCACCACTTTCATTCACTAAATAAATTGTTGGCTTTCGCCGAAAGGAAGTTTTGTTTAAAAGACTCATTGTTTCTTTACCCGCCGTTCCGTTTCCAATGGCGATGGCTTCAATGTCATAATGCTCCACAAGATGTTTTATCGTTTCCTCAGAATCGTACTTCTTTTGTTGCGGTGGGTGAGGATATATCGTTGTATTATGCTTTAACTCACCGCTCTCATCCAAACAAACCACTTTACATCCCGTTCGAAAACCCGGATCAATGGCTAGGATTTTCTTTGTTCCTATAGGGGACGCTAAAAGTAATTGCTTTAGATTTTCGGTAAAGACTTCGATGGCTTCAAGGTCAGCTTTTTCTTTCGATGACTTTCGAAATTCGTTTTCTATAGATGGAAGAATCAATCGTTTTAAACAATCCTTGATTGCTTCTCTCACTTGCTCTGCTGAATCGTGGTGGCCACTAACAAAAAGTCGATTCAATTTATATTCGGCTTCTTCATTTTCTATTTCGACTTTCACTTTTAAAAAGCCTTCTGTCTCTCCTCGATAAACAGCCAATAATCGATGAGAAGGACATTTACTTAATCGCTCTGTATACTCAAAGTAATCTGTATACTTGGCGGCTTCGACTTTTTTCTTTTTTACAAGTTTTGAAACTACGCATGCCGTTTTAGAGAACAGTTGTCTAATGATATCTCTTGCTTGTGCATTTTCACTCACCCATTCTGCAATAATATAACGAGCTCCTTGAAGCGCATCTTCAACGTCAAGTACTTTGTCATTGATATATTTCGATGCTTCTTTGTGAATATCAATGTTGCTTTGATCTGTTATCGTTTTGGCCAAGGGTTCCAATCCCTTTTCCTTGGCGATGGTTGCCTTGGTTTTTTTCTTTTTCTTGTACGGAAGATAGATGTCTTCTAATAAAATTTCATCCCAGCAGTTTTCTATTTTATTCTGGAGACTAGGTGTCAGCTTACCCTGCTCTTTAATTGTAGAAAGGACAAATAATTTTCGTTTAATAAGATCATTGATTCGCTCTAATTCCGTCTTAATTAAACCGACTTGAACTTCATCGAGTGATCCTGTCATTTCTTTTCGATAACGAGAAATGAAAGGAATGGTTGCTCCTTGATTTAGGAGTTCAACAGTATTCTTTATTGATCTTTCTGTAAGACTTGTTCGTTTGACAAGTTGGACTAACACTTCTTTCTCCATAGCGCTTCTATTCCGTACAAAAATAGCCTAGAGAAAGAATAAATGAACTTTATTCTAGTATTTAAATTTCATTTTTTGATCAGCAATGGTCGCTTCAAATGTTCCTTTTTCCGTAACCCAAACATTATCAGCATTTACAAAAGCCAAATCTTCTTTCTTTACCATAAAAGAAATCGTTTTAGTTTCTGCTGGCTTTAGAAGTGTTTTTTCAAATCCTCGTAGTCGTTTAACACTAGGAGTTATCGTCGCAAATTCATCCGTCACGTAAAGTTGTACAACTTCTTTACCAGCAATCTTACCTGTATTAGTAACATTTACGGAAACTTTTAAGTCATTCGCCGAAAGGCTACCCGTGATTGTCAATCCTGAATATTTAAAGCTTGTATAACTCAATCCGTGTCCAAATTCCCATTGAGGTTGAAATCCATTCATTGTGAAATCACGATAAACCAAATCAGTTCCTTTGTGATCATAAGTCACTAAGTCGTTGGCGTTTTTTGGATACGTTATTGGTAATTTTCCAGATGGGTTTACTTTTCCTGTGATTACGTTTGCGATCGCTTCTGCCCCTTCGTTCCCTGGTAATAAACCTAAAAGAACAGCATCAACTTTTGATTCAATCTTTCGGACAATTCTCGGACGGCCTTCAAGAAGCAATAAAACCATCGGTTTGTTTAATTCACTCAATGCATTCACTAATTCAATCTGAGCGTCTGGTAAATTCATATCGTCAATATCTCCTGGTTTCTCCGTATAACTATGTTCACCAAGACACAAAACAATCACATCTGACATGGATGCTTTTGCCACCGCAGCAGGGATGTCTACTACTGTATCAATTGCTGTTCCTAAAGAATAACTGATATTTTGTTTTCCAAAAGTCGATTCAAAAGCAGTTAAAATTGTATGCTTGTCTTTCGCTAAATGCTCCCCATCTCTTCCTTGCCATGTTCCAGTCCATCCTCCGTTTAAGGCATTTAATTCATTCGCTGTAGGGCCCGTTAGAAATATTTTCGTTTCTTTTTTTAACGGGAGAAGGTTTTTATCATTCTTTAACAAAATGATACTTTCTTCAGCTGCTTCTAATGCTTTTAATCTATGTTCTTCTGATCCAAATTTCTCATACTGATCAAAGTCAACAACGGGTTTTTCAAATAAACCAAGTTCCATTTTCAGTTTTATGATTCGGCTGACCGCCTCATCAATTCGCTCTTCAGAAACTTTTCCTTCTTCTACCAATTCTTTTAATAACACTGGAAACTTTGTATCCATTGGGACCATGGCCAAGTCAACTCCCGCGTTTACTGCAATGGCTATCGCTTCTTTGAATGTAGCCGCTACTCTATGTCTACTTTGTAGGTATCCTATATCCTCCCAATCCGAAACAGTCAACCCTTCGAAACCTAACTCATCTCGTAATAAATCTTTTAATATCTTTTTGTCTGCATGAACAGGAATTCCATTGATTTCTCCACTACAGATCATGATTGTCTTTGCACCAGCGTCAATTGCTGCTTTAAATGTTGGAATATAATATTCTCGGAGTTGTCTTTCCGGTATCCAGGACGGTGCTCTGTCCTTCCCTGTTATAGAATAACCATATCCCAAAAAGTGCTTTAAACATGCAGCTACTTTGTATGGTGAAGAAACATCATCACCTTGATATCCTTTAATCATTTCAACACCAAATTGAGACGCTAAATAAACGTCTTCACCGTATGTTTCCCACAATCTAGGCCATCTAGCATCTCTTCCTAAGTCCAATACTGGTGAAAAAGACCATGGGATTCCCGATGCCCTTGTTTCATAAGCTGTAACCTCGCCTGTTGTCCGAGCAAATGCCGGATTCCAAGTTGCCGCTAAACCTAATTGTTGAGGAAACAATGTAGATCCGCGAGTATAGTTAGTACCATGAATTGCGTCAATACCATATAAAACAGGAATACCGCTCTTTTTCTTCTTCGTTGCCGTTTCTTGAATCGTAGTAATTACTTCTTTCCACTTTGTTCGATCATATGCGTGACCCCCTACATTTAAGATAGACCCTACTTTGAGATCAACTAAAACGTGATGTAACTTCGCTGAATCAAAAACATTGGGTTTTTGTAAATTATATGGACTCCCCTTTGAGAGCACATCGATGGACAACTGAGTCATTTCACCGACTTTATCCGCTAGTGTCATCTTTTCTAAAACACTTTGCACTTTTCTATCCAGTGCAGTTTTAACG
>CALFBW010000273.1 GCA_937951415.1 uncultured Chitinophagales bacterium
GCCATCAAAGTTACTGCTGCACCCATTTGTGCCAATTCGTGGGCAATTGCCAAACCAATTCCTTGACTTCCGCCACAAACCAATGCCGACTTTCCTGCTAGATCAATATTCATAGACTGCCAAATTACAAAGAAGGAATGACGAAGGCGAAGGAATGAATCCTATTCAATCTTCTTATCTTGTTGGCAAGTAGAAGCAATATGGCAAATAAATTTTCTGGCATGCTCAAGGCCCTAGGGCCCGGAATCCTATTCGCATCAACCGCAATAGGTGTTTCGCATCTAGTACAATCTACTCGGGCAGGAGCGACTTTTGGCTTTCTTATGTTGTTTGCTGTGATTTTGGCCAATGTATTCAAATACCCCTTTTTTGAGTACGGTTCACGCTACGCCAATGCCGCTGGAGAGAGTATTATTGATGGTTACAAACGTATGGGGACTTGGGCTTTAGTCATTTATTTCCTCATTACTCTGCCTTCTATGTTCTTTGTTACAGCAGCTGTAGGAGCGGTTACCTCTGGCTTTATGGACAACCTCTTGGGGATTTCTGCTTTGACTGGAAGTGCAATGGTCACTACTTTTCTCGTTTTTAGCCTTTGCACTGCTTTGCTTCTGATTGGAAAGTATAGTCTGTTGGACAGTATGATTAAGGTGATAGGTTCAGTGCTTCTTTTGTCGACTTTGCTAGCCTTTGTATTGACATTGGCGCACGGCCCAGTAACGCCAGTTGCGAATTTTCAAGCACCTGAAGTTTGGGATGCGGCGGGAATTACCTTTATGATTGCCTTGATGGGTTGGATGCCTACTGCGGTGGACTTGTCTTCTTGGAACAGTCTATGGACCATCGAAAGAATTAAGCAGACGGGCTATCACCCCACAATGCGAGAAACTTTATTCGATTTCAATTTCGGTTATTTAGTATCGGCCGGCTTATCGATTTGTTTTATGACTATGGGTGCTTTTTTGCTGTATGGAACAGGACAGGAGATGCCTGGAAGTTCAGCATTGTTTGCCAATAAGGTGGTGGAATTGTATACGAGTACCATTGGTTCTTGGAGTTATTTTATTATTGCCACCGCCGCTTTTTCGGTCATGTTCGGCACCTGTATCGCTGTTTTTGATGGTTATGCAAGAGCAATGGAACGCACCATTGAGTTGCTGTTCTTTAATGAAGAGAAGGCAACAGCTTTGTTAAATGACCGTCGAGTTTATATAGTAACACTTGTGGTTCTTGCTATAGGTTCATTTTTTATTATTGCACAGTTCAGTGGTTCCTTAAAGGCTTTGGTGGATTTGGCTACAGCGATATCCTTTTTGATCGCGCCTTTTGTTGCTTGGGCCAACTTTCGTTTGGTCAGCAAAGATTATATTGCTGAAGAACACGTACCGCCTTTGTGGCTGAGACTATTGAGCTATGGAGGCCTAGTGTTTTTGCTAGGATTTGGATTGTTATTCGTGGTGGTGAAAATGGGATGGGCCTTTGTAGCTTAGATTTATGTAGAAGCCGCAAAAAAAAGAGAACCTAAGGATTCTCTTTAATCTTCTACTTATTTACGTTCTCACCAGGAGAAGAGGCTTTAACAAGTCTATCTATATGGAACAAAAGTATAGAATATTGATAATATGCAGTTCAGGGCAAATACAATAATGAATATCCAAATGCGAATACTCTGGACGTTAAACTTTTCGAATAGATTGTAGACATGAAAGACCGAATTTTGACACTTTTTACATGCAAATGCCCTAGTTGTTTTTAGTAATAAATAATAAACGAGTTTTAAATAAATTGATATGGCAATCAGAAAACCTTTTAACCTGCAAAAGTGGATTGATGAAAATCGAGCTGCTTTGAAGCCACCCGTGGGGAATCGAAATTTGTACAAAGACGCTGGCGATTACATTGTTATGATTGTTGCTGGGCCTAATGCTCGGAAAGACTTTCACTACAATGAAACGGAAGAACTCTATTATCAATTGGAAGGAAATATTGTGGTGCGCATACAAGAAGACGGTAAGGCGGTAGATGTACCGATAAATGAGGGAGAAATGTTTTTGCTACCGGCAAGAGTTCCACATTCTCCAATGCGCTCCGAAGGTTCGATTGGACTGGTGATCGAATTGAAGCGAAAAGAGGATGAAAAAGACGGTTTGATTTGGTTTTGCGATCACTGCAACAACAAATTGTATGAGAGTTATTTCAAGTTGGAAAACATCGAGAAGGACTTTTTACCGCGTTTCAAAAAGTACTATGCTAAGGAAGAATTAAGAACTTGTTCTAGCTGTGAAAATGTCATGGCAGTGGATCCCCGCTTTGTAGAAGCATAAGCCTGTTTATTTTAGCGCAGAAATTACATCAACCAGCTTTAAGCAAGAACCATTATGTTGAAAGTCGACATTCATACGCACATTATGCCAGAACATATGCCCCGATGGGCACACAAATTTGGCTATGGCGGATTTATTCATTTAGAGCATCACAAAGATTGCTGTGCTCGAATGATGATGGATGATCGTTTCTTTCGAGAAATTGATTCCAATTGTTGGGACCCAGTAAAGCGAATGCATGAATGCGACGGTTGCGGCGTACAAGTACAAGTCTTATCTACGATACCTGTTTTGTTTTCTTATTGGGCAAAAGCTAAGGATGGTCTGGAATTGTCTCGTTTTTTAAATGATCATTTAGCCGAGATTATTCGAAAGCACCCAAAGCGTTTTGTTGGGCTTGGAACAGTACCGATGCAAGATCCTCAATTGGCGATTCAAGAGATGGAGCGTTGTGTGAATGAATTGGGATTGGCAGGTATTGAAATCGGAACGCACATTAACGATTGGAATTTATCTGACCCTGAGTTGTTCCCGTTTTTCGAAGCTGCGGATCGATTAGGTGCAAGTCTTTTTGTACACCCTTGGGACATGATGGGAAAAGCAAAGATGGAGCGTTATTGGTTGCCTTGGTTGGTAGGAATGCCCGCCGAATCGAGCTTGGCTATATGTTCCATGATCTTCGGGGGAATCTTTGAACGTTTACCGAATCTAAAAGTAGCATTCGCTCATGGTGGAGGCTCTTTCCCCGCAACAATTGCCAGAGTACAGCATGGTTTTGATGTTCGACCCGACTTGTGTGCGGTGGATAACGACAAACCTCCTCGACACTATTTGGGGAAATTTTGGGTGGACTCTTTAGTGCATGATCCGCGGATATTAGATTATTTGATCGACTTGGTAGGCGC
>CALFBW010000274.1 GCA_937951415.1 uncultured Chitinophagales bacterium
CAAAAATTCAAATACACTTTTTGAGCCTGTCATTCCTAAGATTGAGGACTGGCCTATTCATCAATTAAGCGAAAATAAACAAGAGCTTATTCAGAAGGTCGTCGATCAAGCCATGCAAAAATTCGAAGAATGGGCAGGCAGCGAAGAAGGTATGGAAGAAGAATTAGCGAAAGCTGTTTTTTTAGAGAATATTCGCTTAAAACAAGATGCTTGGGCAGTAGACACAGAAGAAGAAAAAGAGTTTTGGTCGGGTGCAAAAAAGCGGCTGTTACAGCGTTCCAAAATGAAGCACCTTATCGAGGGTGCAGACCAACAAAGATACGACAAAGGGATTTTTCGGGAAATTATTGAACTTTATGCAACAGAGATTGTAGGCAACTTTGAAATTCCTACTTACAATTTCGCTAGTAAGGCGTTGCCCGTTGCTTTTAATAGAATGCTTAATACAGCATCGCAAAGAAATTTTCGACGCCTTTGGGGTTCGAAATTTTCATTATCTGATCGCATAAAGCCCGTGGGATATATTGATGAAATTCGAGATTTAGCGACAAAGGGTACGGTTATTTTACTACCTACACATCACAGTAACTTAGATTCACTTTTAATCGGTTGGGTTATTCATTGCTTAGGTTTACCTGCATTTACCTACGGAGCTGGATTGAATTTATTTAACAATCGTATCATGCGCTATTTCTTTGGTCGACTAGGGGCCTACAAGCTCGACCGAAGAAAGAAAAATCAAATTTATTTACAAACATTAAAAGCCTATTCACGCTGCGTTATTGAAGAAGGATGTCATTCCTTGTTTTATCCCGGAGGAACGAGATCTCGTTCAGGTCAATTAGAGACTAAACTTAAATTGGGATTGGTGGGAACTGCCATGGAAGCGCAAAGAAAACACTTTCAAGAAGCGCATCGCAGTGAAGATGCCAGAAGAATATTCGTAGTTCCGCTGGTAATTTCATACCACTTTGTTTTTGAAGCGGAAAGTTTAGTAGAAGGGTATTTGAAAAGGGAAGGGAAGGAGCGCTTTTTTACGGGAAGGGATTCAGTTCCTAGTACAAATAAATCGCTCAAATTTATTTGGAAATTCTTTTCCAGTCAATCGGAAATTTATTTGAGCTTAGGTAAGCCAATGGATTTATTCGGAAACCATGTGGATAAAGATGGTTTGAGTATTGACGAAAAAAAGGAGAAGCTTAACATTCGAGATTATTTTGTTAGTGAAGGGAATTTGAAAGCTGATGATCAGCGGGATATGGTTTATACGCAAATGCTGGGACAGAAAGTAATTGAAACCTACTACAAAATAAACATTGTTTTATCAAGCCATGCAATGGCTTTTACTGCTTTTCAGATCTTATCACGCAAGCATCGCCGATTAGATACATACGGCTTAATGCGTTTGAATAAAGAGGACAGAGTTATTCCTTTAGAGAAATTCAAGAAAGTCTTAATAAATGTAATTTCGATCTTAAAGGAGATGGAAAACGCTGGAGAGCTAAAGTTGAGCGAGAAATTTCATGGAGAATTAGATGAATTTATCGAATACGGGATTAAAAATCTTGGAATCTATCATCACAATCAAGCCTTGAAAATAAATAAAGCAGGTGAGATTACTAGTGAAAGTATGAAATTGTTGTTTTTCTATCACAATAGATTATTAGGTTATGAGCTTGAACAGAAATTCTGAGGTAGGTGTAATTGGAGCAGGAAGTTTTGGAACTGCAATCGCAAATTTGCTGGCAGAAAACCAAAAGGTCTATATTTTTAGCAGAAGGAAAGAAGCTGTCAAAGAAATAAATGAACAACGCCTTCATCGCAATTATGCCATCCATGAAAATGTTACGGCTGTGGACGACCGCGAATTTATCTGCGAAAAATGTTCGTTGATATTTCCAATGGTAGCTGCCATTAATTTCTCTGAAATGATCGACGCATTTGCGCCCTATTTGGGTCCGCATCATGTGCTTATTCATGGGACGAAGGGCCTTAATTTAATTGCGAAAGAAGAAGCTCCAGAAAAAATATCACGAGAAGAAATACAGACAATGACCGAGGTGATTTTGGCTCGCTCAAATGTCTTGAGGGTAGGATGTATGTCGGGCCCAAACCTAGCTGCCGAATTAGCAGAAAAAAAACCAGCTGCCACAGTTATTGCTAGCCGATTTGATGAAGTTATTGAATTGGGAAAAGCAGCTTTGCGCTCACAGCGATTTAGAGTATATGGTTCGCACGATGTACTGGGAGTGGAGTTGGCTGGAGTGCTTAAAAACATTATGGCACTTTCTTCGGGCATGCATGCAGGATTGGAGCTGGGAGAAAATGCCAGAGCTATGCTTTTAACCAGAGGCTTAAATGAAATGGTGCGCCTAGGTCAAAAAATGGGAAGTAATGCAAGTGCCTTTTTCGGAATTGCAGGCATAGGGGATTTAATTGCCACCTGTTCTTCTTCAAAAAGTCGAAATTTTACGGTGGGATACCGACTTGCAAAAGGACAAGAATTGGATTTTATTTTGGAAGACATGAATGATACAGCAGAAGGAATAAATACGGCAAAGGTTGCCCGACTGCTTGCTAGAAATTACGAAATGGAATTACCCATTATGCAGGCAGTTTATGAGATACTCTACGAAGGAAAAAGCATAGATCAGAGCATAAGAGAATTGATGTTGCACCCATTCGATCACGATGGAGAATTTGGACTATAAATGTAAAAGAAGGTGAAGTATTTTAAATTTCTTTCATTTTTATTACTTAGCTGTTTTATTTTAATCTTGGCAGCTTCTTCATGCGCTGAACCTGCAGCTGAAGAGGCGAAAAGTGCTTCTACTTCGGTTGTAGGAAGCTGGGAAGTTCAAGATGCAAAATTGACAAACACCCATTTGAGTGATGTAGTGATCGAATCTATCCGCAAAAGTTTTTTAGGAACAAAATTGAATTTTAAAGACGACGGTCATTACATATTCTATCCCAATACATCTGAAGCTCCAGTTTCTAAGGGTAATTGGAATTACGATGCGAATAGAAAGGAATTAAAAACGAAGGCAGAAATCTCAATGGCGCCAGACATCAAATACTCGGTGCAAGAGCTAGGAGAGAAGAGAATGATCATGTCATTCACACAAGAAGAGATGGGCACCACTATTTTTGAATTGGAGAGAATAAAAGAGTAGAAAATGCCGCAGTTGAAAAACCAGCTTCATTATCGATCTTTCTCTTATTAAGTTCTGTATTTTTTCTTAAAATCACTAATTTGCAGTACGATTGTTCGCCAATATTCTTTTACTGCAAAAATACTTGCTTTGATAAACGCTAGAGTAATCCTTCCGCGAATCGTATTGCTGTTTCCTTTTTTAGTATTTGCTACTTATACCTTTGCACAAACGACAGTTTCCATTGATAATCCCAGTTTTGAAAGCAGTAATAGCAGCTGGCAAAACTTAAACCGTTCGAACGATGGATATTATAGCCCTGTAGAAGGCGATTATTATGCATCGGTAGAGCAAGGCGATCCATGGGTTTCGCAATTAAGTGCCGAGGTATTTGAGGCCGGCGCAACTTATGATTTTACGGTTTATGCTCGATCAAGTAATCTAGCGCAAGTGGGAAGTCAGGCGCGTATCCAAATGGAATTTTACAACGGTTCTATGGCAGTTTGGGGAAAGTTTCTAGATGTTGGCATTCCGCATTTACAAGGCGCCCCAGAAATCTACACCAATGATGACGGCGCAAATATTTGGATCGATGGTAATTACCGAATGCAATTCAATGAAGAGATCATGTATCAAGACATTAATGATGATCCAATTACAGATCCTTGGACACAGTATGTTGATAATGATTACGATGTGAACTTCGCCTTGTCGCAAATACACATTCCCGGAGGATTGAAAGCTTTGCACGGTACTTATTATGAGGAGGGCAGTAATCCGTATTCAGCCCTCTTTTTGCATCCAGCATTGGGTTCAGCACCCAACTATGATTGGCAAGCTGAAGAAGTGATCTTGGAGCACACAGGTGATGAAGAACCTTGGGTGATTGATGCCCATACTTATTACGACGAAGACCAAGGTCGCCTTTGGATGTCTTGGGGAGGCCATAAATTTTGGGTAAGTGAATTGGATCCAGCGACGGGAAAATTACTTTCGAATCCCAGCAGTAAAGCGTTTGATGATCACCCTGTCGGTACGCACACGCAAATTGCACATTTCGATGAAGCCGATGCGTGGTCAAGTGGATACCAGGAAGGTCCTGCGTTATTCAAGCACGATGGCTTCTGGTATTGCTTTGGAACGTATGGAAACTTGAATAGCGACTATACCATACGCGTGGGTAGAGCAAGCAATCCTCAGGGACCTTATTACGATAAAAACGGAGTCGACCTAAACAACAATGGAGGCACTTTAGTTTTTGGAGATGAGGGAGAACAACTGGTGCCAGGCCATCCCCACATTTGGGAGGAAAATGGTCAACACTACATTGGTTATGATTACCGCAAACAAACTACTGGAACAGAATTCGACCACATGGGTATTCGCAAGTTGTTTTGGGTAGATGGCTGGCCTACCATTTATCAACCAGTAACTTTAAGCATAAATGCAGATGATTACCCGCAATTTATTGGACAGCCTTTGGGAGTGCGTTTTAGAAATGCGGGAACCAGTGGTTCAAGGCTAGCAGTTGATGAAGTGATTGTGACCAAGACTACAGCTGGTAGTGTCGATTTGGACCAGCTCTTTTTACCACCATCTACAGCAGAAACGGATGCGGTTGTTGCTGAATGGAATTCAAGAGATGTTGCTTGCTACAATTACAATGTCTTGCATACTACGCAAGTAAATGGCCTAGATGTAGATATCGTTGCACACGATACCGAAGGACTAAGCAGTCAAACGCACTATGCTTTTGTGCGTTATCCTGTGAATTATGATCCTGCCAATACGTATCCAATCTTGGTTTCGAATCACGGAGGAACGAACGGAACTGGCCCGGGAGCCCTTTATTCATCTAGCGGTTGCTACGAAGATTTTATTTTAGTCGTTCCCTCTTATCGGGGTGAAACTCTAGACGCAAGTCCACTCGGTTTTCCTTCTTATATTTCAGATGGTTCGGTAAGTGAATTTGATCGTGACATTGATGATGCGCTATCATTGGTGAATTGCGTGATCGCGAATGTGAGTGGTGCTGCCGCAAATGACATCACGGTGATGGGAGGCAGTAGAGGTGGAGGAGTCACTTATTTAATGGCGATTCGTGATCCGCGAATTACGAGAATAAATGTATATTTCGGCGCGACTGACCATCTATCACACCCCGGATATCAAGAAAGAGCGGAGCAATATGTGAATACAGGTTCTGCAGTTTTAAATCCACCGATGTGGACGGTGCTGAACTATGGAGTAACACCTTACCTCGACGGAACGCTAACTTTAGCACAAGCACGTCAAGCTTTGTTAAGTCGATCGGTTTACTATTTTATCGATTTATTGCCACCACTTGTGCAAGTGCATCACGGTGCTGTGGATTTTGTGGTAGAAGTAGAACACAGTCAACGTTTAGAACAGAAAATGAATTTGGCGGGCATTATTGCGCCGAATTTTGAGTACTTTGAATATGCCGATGGAAATCATGGAAGCAATATAGATCCCAACGATTTGCGAAGGGATTTTATTTGTAATACGGATTTCGACAATGATGGCAGTTTATTCTATATCGACTGCAATGATTTTGTAAATACAATAAATCCTTGCAGTCGATATAGAATAACGGAATTGATGACGATTGCGATCCGAGCACACTGGATGCGAACGGTTATAGAATTCACCCAAAAATATTCTTGGAAGGAACCTACTTAGGAGGCGGAATAATGTCAACGAATTTGACTGCCAACATTCCATTGGATCATCCGTATGCTCTTGCGCCTTACAATCACACAGGAACAGAAAATCTAGTTTCCATACCAACTAATATGGTAGATTGGGTTTTAGTAGAATTGCGGTCAGGAACTCCAAATTCATCCGGATTTAGAGCCACCATTACAGAAGAAACACAAGCAGCTATTTTATTAAGTGACGGAAAGATTGTAGATGTGCAAGGTGATCCTTTGGTTTTTCAAAACGTAAATGCAGGGGCACAATATCATATTTGTGTACGTCATAGAAATCACTTAGATGTTCTAT
>CALFBW010000275.1 GCA_937951415.1 uncultured Chitinophagales bacterium
CGATTTGAACCAGAATCATCCAGACACTTATTTAGCCTGTATTTCTAAATCATGCTATCACTTCTTGGAAGCATTTATTGCTTCACTGATTAATTGGTGAAAGTAGTGTACACCTTTTTCTCTTTTGGGAGAAAATCTTCCTGCTTGATAGAAACGAGAACGCAAACCTCTTTGTACTGCCTCCACGACAAACTCATCCTCGCGTTCTGTTTTTTCTGCCAATTTATCGCCTTGCATAATGTCGAATATTTCTTGATCGTGGATGTAATAAAGAAACTCAACTTTAGAGAAATTGTCTTTGTAAGGTTTAACAATGTTTAGTTGAACGCCCCATGGATAAAAATTGAGCATAAAATTGGGGAATATCCAGTAATAATAGGCGGTAACATCTTTGCCAAAATCCGGATGCCCTTCGGGCAAATCAAAGGTATATGAACTACCATCAGAGTAACCAATTTGAAGTACCATTTGATCATAACATTCGGTAGTATAGCTCCCGTAATCCAAAATGGATTTAAGGGCTTGGTGCACGAACGGAATGTGAAATCCTTCTAGGTAATTGTCGCAATAAAGTGCCCAATGCGCATGTACGTTATAGGTCTTCGAATACTCTGGAGCAAAACGAAAATCCTCGATGGGCAAGAAAGACAATCGCTCTTCTAATCGTTGAATGACTCCCGAGAAATCGGCTTTGGGGTCAATAGATGTAAACAAAAATTGGCGCCATTTAAAAAGCGGAAGTTGATGTAAATTATCGCAAGGTCTTGGAAAATTCTCCGCCTCCTCGAATTCAGGCATAGCCTCAAATTCCCCTTTTAAATTGAAGCGGCGACCATGATATTGACAAATTAATCTGCGTACTTTTTGAGGGTACTGTAAAAGAGCAAAGCCCCGATGCGTGCACACATTGGTGTAGCAATTTGTCTGTTCGCCATTATTTATTAAAACAAGCGGTTCGTCTAGATAGTTTTCGTGCAAGACCAAAGGAATCGCGTTCTCTGGCCCACGGAAAAGTTCTTGTTCATCGCATAAATACAAACAGGCTTTTGCGAAAATATTTTCCCGACACATTTCCCATGATTCGGAGCTCTTATAGAATGCTGAAGGCAAGGTTTCGGCATTCTTGATGTCCTTATTTATTGAATACATTGTTTGCTAGTTTGCAGTTCACTTTTGGGAACCTAAAGATGCTAAAATTGTCAATGCTGAGCTAGAGATAAAAGCAAAGACTTAAGATACAATGTGGCAAAAAGACTTCAAGTAGAAAAAGCTGCTCTATTTTTATTTTGCAAAGAGCATCTTCATTAGGTGCGACTTAAAAGATGGCTGTAAATGAAAGTAGAACGCTTAATCATTGGTGCAGGCCCAGCGGGTTTAGCAGTAGCTGGAAGGCTGTCGATAAAGGGATTGCCGTTTACAATGCTAGAAGGCTCCAATAAGATTGCCTCTAGTTGGCATCGACACTACGATCGGTTGCATTTACATACGGTTAAGCAGCTATCTCATTTACCAGGAATGCCTTTTCCTGCGCATTACCCTTTATATGTTCCTAGAGAATTGCTAGTCGATTACTATGAAACTTACGCAAAAAACTATGGCATCGCTCCGCTATTCGAACATCGAGTGGAATTGGTGGAAAGACAGGAAGATCACTGGTTCGTAAGAAGCAATAAAGGCAGCTTTTTGTGTCAGGAACTCATTATTGCAACAGGTGTTAATCGAACGGCTTTCCGTCCAAATTGGCCCGGCTTGGAAGGCTACAATGGTTTGTTAATGCACAGCAAGGATTACAAAAATGCTGCTCCCTTTATGGGAAAAAAGACCCTCGTCATAGGAATGGGAAATACAGGCGCAGAACTGGCCTTAGATCTAGCAGAACATGCTGTTCCCTGTAGTATTTCGGTACGCAGTCCGCTTACGGTTGTACCGCGCGATTTAAATGGTCGCCCTGTACAATTAACGGCGAAGAAATTGGCCAAGCTTCCACTTGGGCTAGGCGACTTACTGGGGAAATGGATTCGTCGGATTTATTTCGGTGATTTAAGTAAATATGGACTGCCTATTAGCAGCTTATCTCCGATCGAGCAATTGGCCAAAACGGGCAAAACGCCTGTGATTGATATTGGTACTATCAAGGCTATTAAGGAGGGAAAAATAACTGTTTGTGGTGCCATCAAAGCCTTTAATGGAGGGGATGTTCATTTTACGGATGGAACTTCAGACAGTTTTGAGGCTGTGCTTTTGGCTACTGGCTATCGAGCTAGTCTTCCTGCTTTTATTCCAAAAATAGAATCCATGCTTGATCCTGCTGGCTTGCCAAAGCATTGTATTGGCACGGGGGAATGGGAAGGTCTGTATTTTGTGGGATTTGATAATTATAAATTGGGTGGCATTCTGGGAACGGTGTTGGAGGAATCGAAGGTGGTTTGTGAGGATTTGGCTTTGAGGGCTAGAAGGGGCTAGTGGGCGGACAGGTTGGTCCGCCTCAACAGGTCGCCCAAAATTGGTGGGCGGACACGCAGGTCCGCCCCAACAGTCCGCCGCAACAGTCCGCCCCAACAGTTTTTTGGCTGTACCTTTGGGGCATGGCAAAAACTCGGAAAAATCGTCAGGAGATCTTAGCGAAACTTGGTATTGAGGCATTGAATCCGATGCAGCAAGAAAGCATCGCGAAGATTCACGAAGGCAGAGATTTGGTTTTACTATCTCCCACTGGGACAGGAAAAACACTGGCGTTTTTGCTACCAGCAATCGCAGAGCTCGATGCAGACATCCATGAAGTACAGGTGCTCATTATTGTACCTTCTCGGGAGCTTGCCTTACAAATTGAGCAGGTAACCCGTGAAATGGGTTCGGGCTATAAGGCCAATGCTTTTTACGGTGGACAGAATTTCTCGAAAGACCGCACCAAATTGCACAATCCACCCGCCATTTTGATTGGAACGCCAGGGAGGATTGCAGATCATATACGCAGAGAAACCTTTTCAACGGAACACATCAAAACCTTGGTTTTGGATGAATTCGATAAATCATTGGAAGTTGGTTTTGAAGGCGAAATGATCGAGATCTGCGATGCAATGCCCGATAAGATTCGAAAAATTTTGACTTCTGCCACCAGCGATGTTGCTATTCCTGCTTTTGTGGAAATGCGCGCAGCTGCACGTCTAGATTTTTTAGATAGTGGAGTTAAACAGTTGGAATTGGTGCGAGTCATTTCTCCAGAAAAAGACAAGCTGACCACTTTGGTTGATTTACTCGGTCACCTAGGAGAAAAATCCGGGATTGTTTTTCTGAATTTTAAAAACAGCATCAACCGAGTAAGTACACATTTGGAAGGTTTAGGACTCGATCACGCTTGCTTTTATGGTGGTTTAGAACAAAGAGATCGAGAACGTGCTTTGATTCAATTTCGCAATGGCAGTCATCGCATTTTATTGGCAACGGACTTGGCTGCTAGAGGGATTGATGTTCCTGCATTGGATTTTATTATTCATTATCATTTGCCAATGCGCGCCGCAGAATTTACCCATCGGAATGGACGAACCGCCCGAATGCAAGAAGAAGGAACTGCTTACATTTTACAATGGGAGGAAGAGTATTTACCAGACTTTATTGATACCGAAAAAACTCTGGAGTTGTCAAGTTCTGAAAACCTAGCAAGCTCTCCGTGGACCACCTTATTCATTTCAGGCGGTCGTAGAGATAAAATTTCGAAAGGAGATATTGCTGGCCTTTTCTTCAAACAGGGTGGTTTGGAAAAAGCGGACTTGGGCTTGATTGAGCTAAAACAAGATTGTGCATTTGTTGCAGTAAGAAAATCTAAAGTGCACGAACTGATTTCAAAAATAGACAACAGTCGTTTAAAGAAAAAGAAAGTCCGGATAAAGGAAGTTTAAGGAAAGTCTTGCAGAAAGGAAAAAAGGAAATGTTGATTGGATTTCTGGTACAACAGAAGCTTGTACTAAAGCTATTTCTCGACCTGTCCTTTTTTATTTTCGTAAAATTGCGTTCAAAAAAGCAGTTCTATGTTCATTCAGCGATTTAAGTCAAAGATTCACCAAGCGGTGGTTACCGAAGCGGATCTCAATTATGTAGGAAGTATTACCATCGACGAAGACTTGATGGACGCAGCCCAACTGCTCGAAGGAGAGCGGGTACAAATTGTCAACAACAACAACGGAGAGCGATTTGAAACCTATGTGATTGTTGGGGAACGCGGATCTGGAACTATTTGTTTGAATGGAGCAGCAGCGCGTCGTGTTCAAGTGGGTGATGTAGTTATCATTATCTCTTATGGATACATGACCGTTGAAGAAGCAAAGGCTTGGAAACCTGTCTTGGTTTTCCCTGAAGAAGGCAATAAACTGCCAGCTTAAGCTGCTGATTTATTTTTTATGTGCTCCAGCATTTATTACAAAAAGAAAACCCTTCCTTTCGCATTAGCTCTTTGCGAAAAGAAGGGTTTTAACACATTTACTTAATTCAACAAATGTGACATTTTTATTTATTAAATTCTGTTCTTATCGAACCAGCTCTAGAGTTCCGCTTTTCGTTTCAGTTTGTCCATTTCTATTTATTTCCAAAGCATAAAAGTAGGTGCCTGAATTAAGTGATCGACGCGAGAAACTCGCACTTCCATCCCAGCTAAGAATTGGTAAATCTTGAATCACTTCGTAAACAACTTGACCTGATCTGTCGAAGATCGTCAAACTTGTATTGCTGATCTCCTCTCCCAATTCTATTTTCCAGATGTCATTGATTCCATCTTGATTTGGGGTAAACACTGAAGGCACAATAATGTCAATGACAGGTTTTCCATCGCCACAATCATCGGAAATCTCTAGGGCCACTAAGTGCTGCTCACAATTACCAGATGGATAACAAATACTTACGTCAATAGTATCCAAACCAGAAAAGCCAGGTAAAGCTGTAAACTGCAAGCAAGTAGCACTTAAGTAATTGATCGAACAATCGAAAGTAGTATGTGCTCCTTCGATGCTTCCTCCGTCTGCACAAGCTTCAAAGCAAATTTCAGTTGGCTGGATTGCTGGCATGCAATATTGTAGAATATCAGGTTGGCAAGTAACACAATCTAAATCCAAAACCACATTCGTTTCATCGCTTCCACCATTGCCGTCACAAGCCGTGTAAGTGAAATGATCTTCCGTGTTGTCACCAGCCGGTGTATAGAACAACTGACCGTCAATCAATTCCACCGTTCCATAGTCAGGCGCTGTAAAATCACAGATAATTAATGCATCATTCTCTGGATCGTCGTCGTTTGCCAAGACATCCAAATACTGTGCTTCACAGCTAATGTCGAAGGCATCGTTATTTGCATCTGGATTTTCATTTTCCTCTTCTTCCTCCTCTTCTTCCTCTTCTTCCTCCTCTTCTTCTTCCTCCTCTTCTTCCTCTTCACAATCACCTACCGTCATAAAGACCGAAATGGATTCACAATTTCCAGCTTCGTCGCAAGCTGTCAATGTCAATTCATCGAAACCAGTGAAACCGGGCAGCGGTGTATAACGAATGCATCCTTCGTCTAATAAATGAAAGCTGCAAGAGAACAGCGCTGTAAAAGCACTCAATTGAATGTTATCGTCTAGCCCGCAGAACTCTGGACAAATTTCAACCGGTGTAATCTCTTCAGTGCATAAGCTAAGGTCTTGGTTCTCACAAGGCGGATTGCTCAAATCGACTGTAACACAAACATACGATTCATCAGATGCGTCGCTTGGATCACAGGCGGTGTAATTGAAACAATCTTCTCCTTCGAAACCCTCATTGGGTGTATAGATAATATTGGCTCCGTCCAATTCGGCGGTTCCATTGTCGGGCTGCTCAAAATCACAAACGTACAAGGCATTACCATCTTCATCTTCATCGTTTTCTAGCACATCAATAGCAATACTTTGGCCATTACTTTCTACATCATCGTGATGCGCATCTGGTGCATGATTCGTATCAACTTCCACGCAAACCATCGCCATATCTTCCCCGCCATTGCCATCGCAAACCGTATAAACGAAACAATCATTGCCATTGAATCCGTCATCAGGTGTGTACACAAACAAGCCATCTACAATTTCTAAGCTGCCATTTTCTGGGCTCACAAAATCGCAGATTTCTAAATCATCCCCATCGGCGTCCTCGTCATTATCTAGTACGTCAATTTCAATCTCTTCTCCATCTGTGAATGCCTCATCGTTTTCCGCCACAGGAGCTTCATTTGCAATGCAATTGTACAAGATGGTAATCTCCACATCCACACATTCATCGAATTCATCGCAGGCAGTGATTAAAACATAATCTTCATCGACCGCATCCATTCCCGGAAGTCCAGTATAAATAATACAGTCGCCTTCAATGACAATAGCACAATTGAAGATTGACTCTGAATATTCAATTGTGATGTCCTCGCCTTCCAAATCACAGTACGACGGACAAAGCATAATTGGCACCACTGGCTCAGCACAAAAACTCAAATTTTCTTCGCAATCTACTGGTCCAACAGGTGGATTGGTATTTTCAAAAATTTCCGTGAGTGCAGAATCCCAGTCGTCCTCTTCGATATTTCCATCACAAGGAGTAGAGTCAACATCTTCTTGATCATGTGCACATATTTCTGCCACATTTATTAAGTCCCCTGTAAATCCCGGGATTGTTTTGACCATGATGTACAAGACTTCGAAATCATCGACCGCCACTTCTCCTAGGGTCCACAGACCTGTTTCAGGATCGTAAGAACCAGCGTTGGTTTCATAACCTAAGTAAACAATTTCCTCGGGCAAAATCTCCTGTACTACCACTCCAGTTGCGACATCAGGACCAGCGTTTTCCACTACTAATTGGTAAAGAAATTCTTCTTCTGACTCAATTACATCTTCATCGGTTACCGAAACTTTACTTAATTCCAAATCTACTGTTCCTCTGCTCGGTTCCAAATCACAAGTCAAAATCGTAGTAAACTCTTGCTCAGAACAGGACAATCCCATACCAGTGATGGCTGGGTTGACTACTGTAAAAGTGACATTGTGTGCTTCGCCCTCATGAACGTGGTACCAGTTTCCATCGCCGAAATTCCCTTGATCGTCTTGCCAAGAAATCACCCAGCCCAAGCACTGTCCTAACAGATCTACGGCACACTCCATAGAGTAATCGTAAAACAAATCATCGAAATTCGGATAAACGTTAGCGGATGCTTCGACAGAAACCGTGTCGCCTGCTTCTGAAATGTATTCCGTCGTAAAAACGAATAAGGTAGGATCACAACCGCTGAAGTTAACGGCAACGTCTGAAGGATTTACAATGCTGG
>CALFBW010000276.1 GCA_937951415.1 uncultured Chitinophagales bacterium
CTCACGGCACAATGGATTCCGTTTCTATCAACAAACACAACAAACCCTCACGGCACGACGGGTTAAAACCCATCGCTGACATATTCCGTGCCTTCAGCACTACGCAGCTCCAAATAAATTACGAAACAAAATCGAATCACGAGCCCAGAGTCACAGCGTGACGGCAAATATTAGCGATGGGTTTCAAGCCATCGGAGCCCCGTAAATAAAACCATAAAATCAAGGCTCTCGCAAAACCCTCACGGCACAATCGATTCCGTTTCTATCAACAATCGCAAACATCCCTTTCTCCTGCTTCCTTCCCATATTTATTCTAACTTCGCTCTGCGGATTTTTAAATCAAAACTACTCGTACATGTCTGTTACCGCTGAGCACTACAAGAAGCTCGAAGACAAGGTTACTTCTTTGGGGAGGTATCTTTGACATTGCTACCAAGCAAAACCGTATCAAAGATGAAGAACTGCATGCTGCAGATCCTGATTTCTGGAGCGATCAAGATCGCGCTCAATCCATTCTGCAATCAATAAAGAAGAATAAATACTGGGTCAATACTTTTCAAAAAACGAAATCAGCTCTGGAAGATTTAGAGGTCCTCATGGAGTTCTTAAAAGAAGGAGAGAGCAGCGAGGAAGATGTTGAAGTACAATATCAACTGGTCCAGAAAAGCGTGGATGATTTAGAGTTTAAATCCACCATGCGTTCGGAAGAAGATGCACTCTCTGCGGAGTTAGAAATAAATGCAGGAGCAGGTGGAACCGAAGCTTGTGATTGGGTGGGAATGATCATGCGCATGTACCTCATGTGGGGAGAGAAAAATGGCTTCAAAGTGCGCTTACTGCACGAAGAAGTAGGAGATGTTGCAGGCTTCAAAAAAGTGGCACTGGAGTTTACGGGCGATTATGCTTACGGAAATCTCAAATGTGAAAATGGAGTACACCGTTTGGTAAGGATTTCTCCTTTTAACGCGCAAGGAAAACGTCAAACCTCATTTGCCTCCGTTTTTGTACATCCCATTATTGACGATACGATTGAAATTGAAGTCAATCCTGCCGATATCCGTTGGGATACTTTTCGTGCCAGTGGGGCAGGAGGACAGCACGTAAACAAGACCGAAAGTGCGGTGCGCCTAGTGCACGAACCTTCTGGGATTGTAGTGGAATGTCAAGAACAGCGTTCACAGCATCAAAACCGTGAGCGTGCGATGAAGACCTTAAAGAGCAGGCTCTACGAAAAAGAAATCGAACGCAGGAACGCAGAACGAGATCAAGTTGAAGCTGGAAAGATGAAGATCGAATGGGGTTCACAAATTCGAAGCTACGTATTGGATGATCGCCGTGTGAAAGATCATCGAACAGGGCATCAAACGGGAAACACAGATGCCGTCTTAGACGGAGGATTAAACGCATTTATTCGCGCTTACCTGTTAAGTACCATAGAAGTCAGCTAGAGTCTTAGAATAGCTTCTACAATCTACTACTTCGATTTCGACAGATTAGTCTGCTCAAATATTTTTATAGAATCATTTATTAAATAAAAAAAACCGGACTCTCTTTACGAGAGCCCGGTTCATCCATTTATTAATAATCATTAATCCTAGCGGATAACCATGATTTTTTCACTCTTCACTTGATCACCACAAACAATGTGGATCAAGTACATGTCATTTGGAAGATCGCTGATGTCCAAACGGTGCTGCTGCTGCATAGCTGCGACACTGATGGTTTGTTGCTTCACTGTTCTTCCGCTGATGTCAGTAATAAAAATCTCTGCATTCGTTTCTGTAGCTGCATCGAAAGACAAGTTCAAGAATGTTGAAGCTGGGTTAGGATACAAGCGAACATTGCTCAATGGATCTTGACCCAAAGTTTCAATATTCGTTAGCTCTGTTTTTTCCGCTGCAACTTCTGTTCCTCCATCACGGCTGCTGTTTACACATCCTGAGATCTCTACTTCGTCGATGTATACGTAATCAGCATTTCCAGAAGCATCGCAACGGAAACGTAATTTTGTATTACTGCTGAATGGACCATCAATAACAACATTGTCTGTATAAAAACTATTGTTGTTGAAACTTGAACCAGCAGCATAAACCGCAACAGTTGTGTATGAGGAACCACCATTGGTAGAAACCTGTAACCAAAAATCTTCTCCGTTTTCCATAGAACGAGGGAAGAAGGTGAAATCTACTGTTAACTCATCGTAAGAACTCAAGTTCAATGCATCTGTTGTCATGACAGAAGTGCTAGTGTTGTCTCTTAATCGAATACTTGCGTTTCCTACAGAATATGCCGTCCAACTAGCTGAACGTGCTGCATCAGATCCGCCGTCATTCCAGATTCCCCAGTTAGATTCAAAGCCTTCGTCGTCGATAACAACATAGCTACATCCACCAGTGTTACAAGGAGCACAAGGCCCACCACAATCTACACCAGTCTCTCCCTGATTCTGAATACCATCTGAACAAGTTTCAGCAGGAGGCGGAGTCGATCCGAAACAGAAGTCTCCGCTAGCTGAACTCGCGAACGATGATCCAGAAACTAAGGTTCCGCTCGCATCAGAAACGCTAAATGACCCATTTCCATAAGAACAACAAATACCGTCGCCATAAGCATCATTTATTGTGAAAGTATAGCAATCATTCGGTAGGCAATTGGTGCTGGAGTAAGTAGAACCATCTGCTTGGTTGCCATAAGTACCTCCAGATAAAACAGTTACACCTGCATCGTTGCTGATCGTCCAGCTAGTCTCTTCAGGGTAATTATCGAAAGTGATCGTAACAGTAACTTCAGTACCGTTGCAACCAGTGTTACAAGGAGCACAAGGACCACCGCAATCAACACCAGTTTCTCCTTGGTTTTGTACGCCGTCACTACAAGAAGCGCAAGCTGTACAAGGACCACCGCAATCTACACCAGACTCCCCTTGGTTTTGAATACCGTCGTTACAAGAAGCACAAGCAGTACAAGGACCTCCGCAGTCAACTCCAGATTCCCCTTGGTTTTGAATTCCATCATTACAAGTAGGACAAGCCGAACAAGGGCCGCCGCAATCTACGCCAGACTCTCCTTGGTTTTGAATTCCATCATTACATGAAGCACAAGCAGTACAAGGACCTCCGCAGTCAACTCCAGCTTCTCCTTGGTTTTGAATGCCATCATTACAAGTAGGAGTAGGGCCTGTAGAACCTACACAGAAGTTTGTAGTTTCAGAACTAGTGAAAGAAGCGCCAGATACCAATGTTCCACTCGCATCACTTACACTGTAAGATCCGTTTCCGTAAGAACAGCAGATTCCATCTCCATAAGCATCATTGATAATAAAATCGTAACAACCGTCAGCCAAACAAACACTACCGCTTAAAGTAGAACCATCAGCTTGAGAAGCATAAGTTCCACCAGAAGCTACTGTAGCACCAGAGGCATTTACGATAGACCAGCTTGTTTCTTCTGGGTAGTTATCGAAAGTAATGCTCCAGCTAACATTTGTTCCAGCACAAGGGCAAGGAGCACAAGGGCCACCGCAGTCAATTCCTGTCTCACCTTGGTTTTGAATGCCATCCGTACAAGTAGCAACGGGTCCGCTATTTCCACAGCCACCAGAGCTTAGTAAGCTTTCTCTGAATCCACCTGGCTCAAACAAAGCACGCATTCTTGTGCGCTGTCCATCTGTAAATAAATTCATACAAGCATCATCTGAATAATCCATGTAGTTCTGTACCATATCAGTACTGCTACAAGAGCTGTGACCACTTGCACAGCCATAGTTTGCTGCATCAGAAGTAGGCGTGTCACTTACAAAATCATCCACGTTGCATCCACCATCACCCCAAATGTGGCGAAGGTTCAACCAGTGACCAACTTCGTGTGTTGCTGTACGACCTAAGTCGAACGGCGCTGAAGCCGTGCCAATAGTTCCGAAGTATTGGTAGTCCATTACAACTCCGTCGGTCGCAGCAGCACCAGACCCTGGGAATTGTGCGTAACCTAGAATGCTTCCGCTGATGTCACATACCCACATATTTAGGTATTCATCTCTCGGCCATGCATCTTTTCCACCACTAGAACTGTACTTCATTTGGTCGTTTGTTCCAAAAGCACTTGTGCTTGTTGAAGTACGGGTGATTCCATTTGTAGGATTTCCGTTAGGATCAACCGTTGCCATACAGAACTCAATGTCTGTATCTGCTGCTTGAGACCAAGTGTTGTTAGCGTCAGAATTGGTGCGACGGAAGTCGTCGTTCAATACTTGAATTTGTGAGAGTACTTGAGCATCACTGATGTTCTCTGTACTATTCCCATAAATTACGTGGACTACAACTGGTATTGTAATCGTTCCGTTAACGGCCTTCATTGGATTTTGATCCGTTTTTTGAGTGAAGGCCTCGATTAGGTCCATGCTTTCTTGGCGGCTTGGGTCTTCGAGAAGGTTTTGTTGCAGTATGTCCATGGTACCACAATCACGCTGTTGAGCGTTAAGAGAGAGTGAAGCTAGAATTAGAAATATTCCAGCAATCACTCGGGGGATTAATCCGAGCATAAAATAAATAATGGGTTTAATGAATTGTTAAGGTTCTCTAAGTTCTTAAATAAAGTGTTAAAATGCAAGGAATTGATAATGGAATTACTTGAAATTTGCATCTTTTTTATGCTTTAGATATTGATAATTAGGTAAATGCCAATTCTGGAAGCATATTTACTCTCTGAGTTTTGTTTGATTTTTATTACAAGTAATAAGGCTTAGTAATCAACACATCAGGAAGAAAATTGTCTATTGATTACTTTTTTCTGGCTTTTGTATTCTGTTACTTCTGGTAGTTTTATGACGACATAAATGTCTTTCCGTTTTTTGCGCTATTTCTGTCATGTCGTCGTTCTTGCCTTTTCATGGCAGATGGTGTCTTTTTTGTAGTGGAAAATTGCCCATTTACTTCAAGAGAGGCATTTATAGACGGTATGTGCGCTTGCTTTCGATTCATGTTTCTCATGACACTAGCGCAACATTTACGCCATTTTACAGGCGATCACTGTCTTTTTTGAAACAGAACAACTCAATAACACGTAGGGAATTTTATATAAGTAAAATGGCAATAGACAAATTGCTCGATCTTTTACTTCTACATAAAAAAGAATGTCATCTTTGCCATGTTTTGTATAAGAGTGACTTCTTATTAAAAAAGAGAGTCTTTAAGGTTGATTTTCCCTTTCATTTTATGCAAATCAGAGATAGATGGCTATCCTTTGTACAGGATGTCTAGAAAATTATCCATTTTTGCCCCCTCAATTGAGATAAAGTATTCCAAATAGAATGAGTAAGAACCTGCTGATAGTAGAGTCGCCAGCTAAGGCGTCCACGATAGAGAAGATTTTGGGAAAAGATTTTAAGGTAGAGTCCTGCTATGGACACATCCGAGATCTTGACAAAGGAACAGGAGCTGTTGATGTAGATAATAAATATGTTCCTCGTTATATTGTCCCTGAAGACAAGAAGAAGGTGGTTTCTACGCTGAAGAAGGAAGTCAAAGCTTGTGAAGAAGTTTGGTTAGCGACGGATGAGGACCGCGAAGGAGAAGCGATTTCATGGCACCTTTGCGAAGTTCTTGGATTAGACATTGAAAAAACCAAGCGCATCGTTTTCCACGAGATTACAGAAAAGGCTATTCAAAAAGCAGTGAGTTCTCCACGTACTTTGAATAAGGACGTAGTGAATGCTCAGCAAGCTCGGAGAGTCCTTGATCGCTTGGTCGGATTCGAATTATCTCCTCTACTTTGGAGAAAAGTCAGCAATTCTACTCGTTTGTCGGCTGGCCGCGTTCAGTCAGTAACAGTAAGAATAATTGTCGAGCGTGAGCGAGAAATAGATGCATTTCAATCTGAAACCTATTTTAAAGCGATTGCCTTTTTTGATGTGAAAGGAGAAGATGGAAAATTGCACACTTTTAAGGCTGAATTGCCCAAGAGACTAGAATCAGAGAAAGCAGCAAATGAGTTTTTAGATTCTTGTAAAAATGCAGATTACTCTGTAGCGGACTTACAAGTAAAGCCTGCCAAGAGAAAGCCAGTTGCTC
Source organism: uncultured Chitinophagales bacterium (assembly GCA_937951415.1). Lineage (GTDB taxonomy): Bacteria > Bacteroidota > Bacteroidia > Chitinophagales > UBA2359 > CALFBW01. Next base: position 6,066 of record CALFBW010000276.1, read on the forward strand.
CTTTCACCACTTCTACATTGCAGCAAGATGCGGGTCGTAAATTCGGTTTTTCCGTTTCTAGGACTATGTCGCTTGCGCAGCGTTTATACGAAGCTGGTAAGATCACTTATATGAGAACGGATTCGACAAATTTGTCGGAAACAGCTCTCCTAGCTGCTAAGGATGCAATTATTGAGAAGTTCGGTGAAAAATACCAGGAAACTCGAGTATACAAAACAAAGAAAAATGACGCACAAGAGGCACACGAGGCAATTCGTCCGACCTACTTTAACGATGAGATTGCTGGTAAAGACGATGACGAGAAAAAGTTGTACCGCCTAATTTGGCAAAGAGCGATTTCTTCTCAAATGTCGGATGCTCAAATGGAAAACACCACCGTGAAAATTGGTATTTCTACAAATACGGATTTATTGAGCGCCCGCGGACAAGTAGTCGTTTTCGATGGTTTCCTAAAAGTGTATCAACAAGGAAAAGAAGACGAGGACAAAAAGGATGATTCTTCTATCCTTCCTCCTTTGTCAGTTGGTCAAACTCTGATTTTTAAGAGTATGACGGCTACCCAGAAATTTACAAACGGTCCGGCTCGTTATACGGAGGCAAGTCTAGTAAAAAAGATGGAAGAATTGGGCGTAGGAAGACCTTCTACTTATGCCGCAACCATCACTACTGTCCAGAAGAGACAATATGTTTTGAAGGAAAACAGAGATGGAACGCCTAGAAATTATCAACAACTGACATTAGCAGACAATGAAGTGAAGGTAGAAACCTTAACGCAAAATGCTGGAGCAGTTCGAAATAAATTGGTCCCTACAGATATGGGTCTATTAGTTACCGATTTCCTAGTGGAACATTTTACCAATGTTTTGAATTATCAGTTCACTGCTGAGATCGAAGAAGACTTTGATAAAATTGCTCAAGGAGTTTTGGAGTGGGACTTGATGATTGACGAGTTCTACAAACCATTCAAAAGTTCGGTAGACGAGGCATTGGAAAATGCACCTAGAGTTACGGGAGAACGCATCTTAGGAGAGCACCCGAAAACAGGAAAGGTGATTTTGGCGCGTTTGGGTAAGTATGGCCCAATGGTACAAATGGGCGCTTCTGATGATGAGGAAAAGCCACAGTATTCGAGAATCAGACATCCGTTTAACTTAGCGACGATTACTTTAGATCAAGCAATGGAGCTTTTTAAGCTGCCTAGAAAGATCGGAGAGTTTGAAGAAAAAGTAGTAAAGGCATCAGTAGGAAGATTCGGCCCTTATGTAATGCATGACGGCAAATTTGCTTCGATTAAGAAAGACAGTGAGTTAGATCCTCACACCATAACGCTCGAAGAAGCGATTACCTTAATAAAAGAGAAGCGCGAAGCGGATGCTAAGAAGTTGATTAAAGTGTTCGAAGAAAATGAAGACATCCGTATCCTAATGGGAAGATGGGGGCCGTACATTAAGTTTGAAAAATTGAACGTTCGAATTCCGAAAGATGTAGAAGCGACAGACCTAAGTCTGCAAGACTGTTTAGATTTGATCGAAAAAGCTCCAAAGAAAAAAGGAGCAAAGAAGAAAACGGTTGCCAAGAAGGCTCCAGCAAAGAAGAAAACGGCTGCTAAGAAGGCTCCAGCAAAGAAAAAGAGCTAAAGAACAGAAAATGAAAGAGAATACTGAACTACAAGCCCTCCTCTATTTGCTAGAAGATCCCGATCCTGAGATTTTCAGACAAATCAAGCAGCGCTTTTTTCAGTACGGAGACAGAGCGAGCAAAGCCCTGAATGAACATTTGGTCGAAAATAGAGATCCTTTGGTGCATAAACGCGTAGCGGAACTTACACACGAAATGCATTATCAAGTCTTGGTAGATCGCTACAAATATTGGATCGAATCTTCCCATTCCTCACTCTTAGAGGGATTAAGCATTATCACTAGTTATCGATTTCACGAACTCGATGTGGACAATTTGAAAGCGGGAGTGCGTGCTATTAAAAAAGACATTTGGGATGCTTTCGGGAATAATTTATCTCCTGCACAGGCCATCCATGCCTTGAATGAAGTGTTTTTTCATCGCTATGGATTTGAAGTGCAGCCAAGTTCGCAACTGGAAGAATCTGATCTCTTCTTTCATGAAACCTTGATAAATAGAACGGGCTGCCTCACTACAATCGGTTTGTTGTATGCGGCAATTGCTGCAGAATTGAACCTGCCGATTTATATAGTAGCAGTTCCCGAAAAACAGTTCTTGTTGGCTTACATGAGCCAATTCTATGACTCAACAAGAGACTTTAAGGACTATCCCATCGATGCACACTTTTTTATTGACCCTGCTTCTTTCGGTAGTACTTATGTGCGGGCAGAAGCTTACAAAAAGTTTGTAAAGAATGCCGGCCCTAAGCAGATGAGTGATTGCTTGTATCCGCTCAGTAATGTAGAATCGGTTCAGTTGCTTCTAGAAGAAATGGCCAGCTTCTATAAGAAGAAGGATCTGGAAAGCAACTATGAAGAAGTGTTAAATCTTTTGAGAATTTCGACCGAATACATAGAACGTAAGTTGAGAAATCAATAGAAGTTAGACTTCCGCATTGCATTTTTATTTTTTAAGAGACTGGTTCCCTCGCAAGCTATTGAGCTTAGCATTATTTTTAAGTGTGTTAAAAACTGATCCATGCTTCGAGTACTTTTTTATGTTTTCCTGTTTTCTCTAGGAACCACTTTTGCTTTTGGGCAAGATTGTGAAGAGGATGAGAGCTTTGTAGAAGTTTTTATTTATGCACAAGCATTTGTCAATGAAGTGGGCTATGCCATTACGGATGATGCTGGTGCCATTTATGCCAGTGGAAATATTGACGGTGGAGAGTACTGTTTGCCTTCTCAGGCTTGCTTGACATTTTTCATCTACGATACTTTTGGAGATGGAATTTGCTGTCAGTATGAAGATGGATACTATGAAGTCTTCGTAAATGGCGACTTGATTATTGACGGACCAGGGAACTACGGAAGTGGAGCCATGACTCCCTTCGATTGCACCGAAGGAGCTGCTTGTATTGAAGCAACTGAAGCGGAAGCAGACAATACTTACACAAATTTTATCGACGATCAATGGTATAGTTTTACGCCTGATACCAGCGGAAATTATAGAATTAGTACTTGCGATCTCGGCAATTCTTGTAACACTGCTTTATGGCTGTACGATTACTGTGTTGGTGTAGAATACGATGACACCAATGTGAGTACGATTGCTTGGAGCTACGAAGCTTGTGAAACTGATCAAGCAGAGATTAATATCAATCTTCAGAAAGACGAGACCTTTTTTATTCGAGTCGGTGATGTAGCTACTGCCTGCAATATGGCGCCCATCACTTGGGAATTAGAATACATGGGCGCCGCTTTAGGCTGCATGGATTCTACAGCATGTAATTACGATGCTTTTGCGCAAATTCAACCTGAAAACGCTTGTATTTATCCAGGAGACCCAAATTGTCCAGCTGGTCCTGACTTGGTAGTAAATCAAAATACCATTGCGAATTCTCTGATTGTTGCGTCTATCGAAAACGAGGATGATTGCTTGGTGGAAGAAGGATGTGTCAATGGATTTGGGCAACGAGAAGTCCTGCGCTTTTCGACGGTGATTTTCAATCAAGGAGAAGTAGATTATTACATTGGTCAGCCACCTTCCAATCCTCAATCGGGAGAAGAGCCTGAAACTTCGACACAATGGGAATGGGATCCTTGTCACAATCACTGGCACAATGAAGGATACGCGGAGTACATTTTATACGATGCAGACAATAACCCAACTCCTGTAGGAAGTAAAGTAGGATTTTGTGTGCTAGACCTACAATGTCAAGATGGAATTACAGGAAAGTATAATTGCGGAAACATGGGAATCTCTTCGGGATGTTGGGATGAATATCATGCGAGCCTAGATTGCCAATGGGTAGATATTACCGGAATGGACACAGGTTTATACACCCTTGTGGTTCGTGTTAATTGGGATCAATCTCCCGACGCAAACGGAAAGGTGGAAACCAACTACTACAACAATTGGGCGCAGGTTTGTTTCAATTTATACCGTGATTTAGACAATGAGCCTTACCTCATTTTATCGGAAAGCTGTGAACCCTATGTAGATTGTACGGGTGAGATTTATGGGCCAGCGATCCCTGATTGTGAAGGAATCTGCAATGGTC
>CALFBW010000277.1 GCA_937951415.1 uncultured Chitinophagales bacterium
AGCGTTTCGTTCTAAAAAAATATCCTTCATGATAGAGAGTTTAAATGATCAATTGCTCATAAGGGAATCATTTATTGCCAAATGTTCCTTTCTATACAAGATAAATATTAGGAGATGGAAAGCAAAAGAATAATGCTGAAATATCTGTATTATCTTGATGTTCTTTAGTTTAAACGCGCATATTTAGCTCGAAGCTGTGTACTATTGAGCTTCTATCATCATTATTTAATAAATGAATGCATGTCCAATTTCGGAGAAAGAGTGATAAGATTAAATAAGAACTTACAGTTCGACGTAGAATTGCCTGAAGATATTCGAGTGATGAATCCTTTTAAAGAAAATCCGGCAGCCTTAGAAATTTCTTCTGCTTTTTACAGGAAATTTTACGGGGACAATAGGGAACGAAAGCTTATTTTGGGTATTAATCCTGGCCGCTTAGGTGCTGGACTTACTGGAATTCCGTTTACAGACACGAAACGCTTAAGTGATCCTTGTGGCTTACAATTATCCAATGTAAAAACACACGAACCGTCTTCCGTCTTTGTTTACGAATTAATTAAGGCCTTCGGAGGTGTTGTTCCTTTTTATCAAGAATTCTTTATTCATTCTGTATGTCCGCTAGGCTTTGTTATTAGAGATAAAGAAGGGAAAGAAAAGAATTTCAATTATTACGACCGAAAAGCCTTGTTAGATGCTGCTCGGCCTTTTATTGTTAAAAGCATCAATGAATACTTGGAATTAGGTGTCAGTCGACGCAAGTGCTATTGTTGGGGAAAAGGAAAGAATTTTAAGTTTTTGAATCAATTAAATAAAGAAGAAAAATTTTTCGAAGAAGTCATTGGATTAAATCATCCAAGATTCATAGTACAATACAGATTGAAGAAAATGCCCGAAGAAGTAAAGAACCAACTTGACCAACTCACTAGATGAAAAGCGAACTAGGCTGGTTAGTTTTGATATTCAACTTTCTTCTAAAAATGATATTCAAAGTATTATCTAAGCTTGATTACACTTGCTCCTTAACCATTTGACAAATCACATCAATCCAAGCTGGATCGTCGTTAAGACTTTTGACCAGCTGCATTTTTTCTCCGCCCATTTCTTCGAACTCTTCTTGGTATTCGACACTGACTTCAATAGTAGTTTCTAAACAATCAGCTACAAAGGCAGGACAGAAACACAGTATATTTTTCTTTCCAGCTTTTGCAAGTTCTTCGATGACATCAGATGTGTATGGTTGCACCCATGGATCTCTTCCCAATCGAGATTGAAAACAAACGGTGTAATCTTCTTCTTTTAATCCTAAGTCTGCTACCAAGGCCTTTGTAGTTCCATGGCATTGAGCACTGTAACACCATTTATTACTGTCGCTAATTTCTAAGCAACAATTTTCTTTTTTTAAGCAATGATTATCGTCATCGGCTTTCTTTAATTGCCGTTGCGGTAAACCATGATAGCTGAAGAGGATATGATCGTAGTTTTCGAGACCGTGCTCGCGTCCATTATCTGCAAAAATGCGCACCATTTCCGCATTGTCGTAGTAAGAATTGATAAAGGCAATGTCTGGAATTTCCCACCACTTCGAAACCAATTCCATAACCTTTTGATGAACCGATCCAGTAGAAGCTGAAGCATATTGTGGAAACATTGGAAAGACAATGATTTTGTCGGCCTTCCAGTTTTTTAAGGCTTCCAATCCGTTTTCGATTGATGGACTTTGATAACGCATAGCCAGCTCCACTTTGAAATCATCCCTTTCGTGTCCAGCTTGATGGGCTCCACCATTTAATTGCTCGTCCACCATTTCTCGCACCTTCTTTCCATAGTAAAGTAGAGGAGAACCCATCTCGTCCGACCATAGTTCTTTGTAAATCTTGGAGGAAGATCCTGAGCGGAATGGACCAATGAAACCGCGAACCAAAATTTGTCGAGGAATCCAGGGAATGTCGATGACTCGACCATCAGTCAGAAACTCATTCAAGTATTTCCACACATCGCTTCTCCCAGGAGAATCTGGGGTGCCCAAGTTTACGAGTAAGACGCCAATTTTTCTTGCCATATCCTTTTAAGGAATAAATCCGCTTTTAGTTCGCTGCGAAGATAACGAGTTTGGCTTTTATTGCGCGACATAACTTTTTGTTCAAACATTGGTTCTCGAATTCGCAGGAAATAGCTCAGAGAATTCGCTTCGTTTGCATAGTAAATGGATTGATTTTCTATTGATGGTCAGGACTTCAAACAATTTAACCTTAGCTTAATACAAGACGGAAAGTACCATGGCTTCGGCTTTGATCGTCTTCTTACTAATAGTCTCAGCAGACAGGCTAGTCTTGGATCAAAACATATTTTGTCCAAGAATCTTCTTTATATCTAAATCTTGCTACCTTTGCGCCCGATTTCGAAAAGGTAAGACCATGAAAGAACAAAAACTTAAGTACCACTCTCCAACACTCGGAATGGACATCGAGATGTTGATATTCGGCCATGCTGGATTGCCAATTATAGTATTTCCTACTACGAAAGGGAAGTATTTTGAAAGTAGAGATTTCAAACTCATTGAATCCGTTCGCCCGATGGTGGAGGCCGGCAAAGTGAAGTTTTACTGTCCTGATAGTGTCGATGCTTATTCTTGGTACAACAAAGATATTCATCCGAGTCAGCGTGTAAAAAACCACATGCTTTATGACCAGTTTATCGAGCGTGAAATTGTGGATGCAATAACCAACAACTTTGGCTACCAAAAGGTGGGAGTTGCTGGAGCGAGTTTTGGTGGATTTCAAGCTCTAAATTTCGCTTTTCGTCATCCAGATCGAGTGAGTCATTTGATTTCTATGAGTGGTGCTTTTGAAGTAAAGGGCTTCTTAGATGGCTACTACGACGACAATGTGTATTTCAACAATCCGGTAGATTATCTACCGAACAACATGAATCCGGAATTGTGGAACATGAAGATCGTTTTGGGAGTAGGTGGAGACGATATCTGCTTGCAAGCGAATTACGATATGGCAGCCATTTTGAAAAAGAAAAACATTCCGCACTGGTTTGATTTCCAAGCCAACGAAAAGCATGACTGGCCTTTGTGGAGAAAAATGTTTCCTAAGTACATCGCCGCTGTATAAATCTTGAAAGATTATTAGCAGAAAAAGTAAATAAATAAAAGTAAAAGCATGAAAAAGATTGGAATCCTTCATGGAAAAGAAAACAGCTTTCCAACAGCTGTAATTGATCGCATCAATGCTAAAAATATTGATGGAATCGTTGCCGAGCGCGTTCAGATTAATGTCGTAAAGCAAAACGAACCCACTGATTACGCCGTGATATTTGACCGTATTTCTCAGGATGTGCCTTTTTACAGAGCCTAC